>CAYNUT010000050.1:0-4439 GCA_964400595.1 uncultured Neobacillus sp.
GATGGTATAGATTTTTTCTATATCATCTGCTTTTCTATTATACCAACTCCAACCACGCGACCGCTTCACAATGCGTCGTATGTGGAAACATGTCCACCGGCTGAATATATTTCACTTCATATTTCTTACCTAAAGTTTGAATATCCTTCGCCAAAGTAGACGGGTTGCAGGAGACATAAATCAGCTTTTCCGGTTGCACTTGCAAAATGGTTTGCAGGAGTTGATTCTCGAGACCTGTGCGCGGCGGATCCACGATGATAACATCTGGTTTCCAGCCTTTTTTAACCCATTTCGGCAGAACTTCTTCTGCTTTCCCAGGTACGTATTTTGTGTTGGTGAAGCCTTGGCGCTTGGCGTTTTTCTTGGCATCCTCGATGGATTCCGGAATCACGTCCATGCCGCGGACTTCCGCCGCCTGATCGGCGAGCCATAACCCGATGGTCCCGACACCGCAATAAGCATCAACCACTTTTTCCTTGCCTGTTAGCGATGCAGCTTTTTTCACTTCATTATAAAGCTTAACCGTTTGTACGGGATTAAGTTGGAAGAACGTCCGTGCTGACAACTCGAATTGCAGATCGCCCAATGTTTCCTGGATGAATTCTTCACCGGCGAGCGGTAATGTCTCCTCTCCAAAAATAAGTGACGTTTTTTCGCCATTGATGTTTTGCACAATGGATTTAACGTTTGGCAGCCGCTTTTGGATTTCTTGGATGATGAGTTCTTTTTTCGGCAGTTCTTTTTGCGATGTGATTAAAACGATTTGAAGTTCGCCTGTTTGCACGCCGACTCGAGTGACGATGGTTCGAACCACACCTTTTCTTGTTTTTTCATTATAAATAGGAATCCGTAATTCCTCTAAAATGTGTTTCACCGTTGCTGTCGCTTCATTTGTTTGTCCATGCTGGACGGCGCATTGGTCGATGTTGATTAATTGATGGGAATTGAGTCCATATAGTCCCGCCAGCACCCTGCCACCTTTTTCCCCAACTTGGAAGCTGCTCTTATTGCGATAGCCCCACGGGTTTTCCATGCCAATGGCGGGGAGGATATCGAGTTTTTCTATGGCGAGCTTCGTATGGCGTTCAAGCGCCTGGATGACGATATCTCGTTTTTCCTTTAGCTGCTGGTCGTAGTGCAAATGCTGCAGCTGGCAGCCGCCGCACTGGTCGTAAACCGGGCAAAGAGGTTTTACCCGGTAAGGGGACTGAATGCGGATTTTTTTGATTTTTGCTTCGGCATATTTTGGGTGGATTTTCGTTGCTTCGACTACGACTTCTTCCCCAGGAAGAGCACCTGGTACAAAGACGACTTGCTTTTTAAAATAACCGACGCCCTCTCCGTTAATGCCGAGCCTTTTGATCGTCAGCGGGAATGTCTGTTTTGGTTCTATTTTAATCATTAGGTTCACTCCAATTATTCAATGCTCCGCCATAAATAAAGGGAAGCATAGCTTAAATAAGGCTCCCAGCCTTGTTTATATTGTTCCATTTCGTCAAAGGTGGGCTTTTTCTCCAGGTTGTACAGTTTTTGGAGTCCATTTTGAATGCCGATGTCCGCCATTGGGAAAAGATTCGGCCGGCCTAGCGCAAATAAGAGGAAATTCTCCACTGTCCATCTGCCGACACCGCGGATTTTCGTTAAAGGTTGAAAAACCTCTTCGTCTGGTTCATTTTTAAGTGCTTCAAGGTCTAAGCCGTTATCGGCAATCTCTTTTGCAAAGCCGATAATATATTCTGCCTTCCTGCCGCTGAATTGCAGCTCGCGCATCTGCCCGACTTGAATGGCGGCTGCCGTCTCAGGGGTTGGGAAGAACCAAACACCATCGATTTCATAGCCGAAGGTTTTGACAAATCGTTCGGTCAGAGTGTAGGCAAATGTCATATTGATCTGCTGGTGGATAATACATTTAACGAGACTGCCAAACAAGTCGAAATCGAGCACAAGCGGTGTGCCAATGAACTGATTGAATAGGTCTTTTAGGTCTGTCTTTTGGAAATGGCGATGGACTTTTTCTAACGAAACATTCCATTGAAAAATGTCAGCTACTCTCTTAATGGCCGCTTCTTTGTTCGTTTTTCCCTGCAGGACGAAGGCAGGCTGCGTGGTCGTTCCGATTGCCGTTACCTCCACTACCTGTGGATTCTCGCCGATCACGATTGGGACTTTTATTGACCTTTTTTCTAAATCTAATTGTTTTAATGGATCTGGCGCATGTCTTTGTAATACACTATCAAAATTATAGGGGCCTTCAATATGTATCGTTTCCTGCCACACGGGGTATCCACCTTTTATTATTTTTCCCCGTATTATAGCATGAAAAAAAGTGAAAAGCCGAATTTCAAGTGAAATACGGCTTTATTTTAATTGATCAAGGCTTTTAAATTTATAGCCTTTCTTTTTCAGGTCTTGAATGGCTTTTTCAAGGGCATCGGCATTATCTTTAGAGACAGAATGCAGGAGGATGACGCAGCCCGAATGAACCTGCCTCATGATATTGTTGTAGGAATATTCCCAGCCCCTTTGCGAATTGACATTCCAATCAACGAAAGCGAGCGACCAAAAGACATGCGTGTAGCCCTCTTCCTTGGCAATTTGCATGGTCCGTTCACTGAATATGCCTCGCGGCGGGCGAAGGTATTTCATTTCTTTTTGCACGGTTAATTCTTTCGTCAGATCCTTCACTTTCCTGAGTTCATTACGGACCCGTTCGTCGCTGACAGCTGTAAAATCAGGATGGTAGTAGGAGTGATTGCCGATAATATGCCCTTCCTTCACCATCTGTTTCGTTAGGTCAGGCTGCGATTCTAGAAAATGGCCCGTGACAAAAAAAGTCGCTGGTACTTTTTCTTTTTTTAACACCTTAAGAATTTTTGGCAAATATCCATTTTCGTAGCCGCTGTCAAAAGTAAGATATAAGATCTTTTTGTCGGGGCTGCCTTTGTAAAATGCCCCGTATTTTGCGAGCAACTTATCATATTCTACACCTGCTTCGGCAGGCTGTTCATTGACAGCTTTTTTAAAGCCCCAGTGAATCGGCCGATTGGAGACCGATGCCTGCGCAGAAACCGGCACAAGTAAAAACAGCACAACTAGGCCGCTGAGCAATCGTTTCATTCACTATCCCCCCTATTTTGTTTTTTATATTGTTTGTTTTTGGAGGAAAAAGATAATTAGCAGATTAAGGAAATGGGGTGGGCTGGTGGTAGACGCGGCCTCGTTTTATACCAGTATAGAGAAGGTTTAATTTGGGTAAGTTTGTTCTAATTGCTCTCGGTGTTGGTATGTGAAGAAATTTCCGTAATTCAGAATTGGTAAATGAGGGTTTGACCAGCAGAAAATAATCGTTAATACCATTTAAAAAAGCATCTGTTGAATACGAAAGACATTTAGAGCAGAGCCATTTTGATCTTTTATTATCCATTGGGATGTACGAGCATCTAGGACATTGAACTCCGGTAAGTAGTTCATCTTCAGCAATTTGGAAGTAATTAAGGATATCAATTCTCTGGGGACAATGTTTGGTTTTCAGAAGGTTTACAATTTGGTCCATGGTCTTTGGATTAATCTTTTTTTCACTGTGTCTTTCCTCCAGCATATTGATTCTATGTAATAAATCATATGCTTTGATGACTTTTTGCTCGGCTTCTTTATAGCCTGGGCTGATTATGATTTCGGTTGCGGGCTTGCACACAGAAACAAGGTTTTCAATAGGAATCAATGGTATTTTATTTTCATCAAATAGGTATCTTAATGAAATTTTATGCCTATTCACCTGTGCTACTGGATTTTCATAGACTTCTCTTGTGCCTCCATATTCATGAATCATTTGATTTTTATCGAATCGTAAGGTGCCTGAATGATTTTTTGCGTCGGAAATTAGAATTAAATTTTGTGATAGGAGCAGAGCATCGATTTGGAAGAAGGTATTTCTAATGGGAAGTCGGAGGCCGTAAAAGATATGATATTTGTGTTCAGGAATCTGATCCAGAAAATATTTTAATGTTTTCTCTCCATTGTAACCTGACTTAAAAATTCTAATTTTTGACTGAATATCTGGCACTTTACAATGAGTTGGAGGTATCCTCCTTTCTAAAGCTTCGGCTTGAAGTAAGTAGGTGGGCGGAGTGAGTTCCTTTTCTACCAAAATTTATTCCTCCCTTTGTTTTTTTGTTAACTTTCAATTTGAAATTTGGAATTTCCTATTCGTTTTGAGTAATTGTTATGACAAATTTGTGTCTGTTTCTAATTTTATCAAATTTAGATAGGCTGCCGGGCAAACTTCGGAAACTGCAAATATTAACGACCTTTTTTGGGGCGCTTTCGACCTGTTTCCGCTCATTAACGACCTTTTTTTCTTCCATTACGACTTTTGCTGGATATTAATTGAAAATTCTATGAAGCGGCAAATATTAACGACCTTTTTTGAGTCAATTACG
>CAYNUT010000050.1:4539-8900 GCA_964400595.1 uncultured Neobacillus sp.
ACCTGTTTTCGCACAATATCGACCTATTTTCCTTCCATTACGACTTTTGCTGGATATTAATTGGAAATCTCCTAAAACTGCAAATATTAACGACCTTTTTTGAGTCAATTACGACCTGTTTTCGCACAATATCGACCTATTTTCCTTCCATTACGACTTTTGCTGGATTTTAAATGGAATCAACCTCCTATTAACCCCAATTTCCCATCTTCAATAACCCCATCCACATCCAAAGACAAAAAAGGAGCAGACTCCCACTCAGAGTCTCCCCCCTCACATTCTTATTTAAATACCGGTTCCTTAAATTGAGCTAATTTTTCCAATGAGGATTTGTCAACGTCGGCGTGGAGGCTGCTGCCGTGCGAGTCCATCGTGACAACGGCTGTGAAGCCTTCGACGCGGAGGTGCCACATTGCTTCTGGGATGCCGAATTGCATCAAATCAACGCCTTCGACTCCTTTAATGCAGTCTGCGTAGTACTGAGCAGCGCCGCCGATGGCGTTCAGATACACGCCGCCATGCTCTTTCAATGCATCCAGCGTCTTAGGACCCATACCGCCCTTGCCGATTACCGCACGGATACCGAACCTTTTCATAATATCGCCTTGGTAAGGTTCTTCACGGATGCTCGTCGTTGGGCCGGCCGCCTTCACGTGCCACACGTCCTCTTCGTCCTTTAACATAACGGGGCCGCAGTGATAAATGATCTGGCCATTCAGGTCTACCGGTGATTCGTGATCGCTTAGATATTTATGAATCGCGTCGCGGCCAGTGTACATCAGACCATTAATCCGCACAACGTCGCCGACCTTCAGCGCGCGGATTTGTTCTTCCGAAATTGGTGCCTCTAGAGTGACCACATCTCCAAAACCAGCAGCTGACCCCTTCTCATCCTCTGAAAAATCAATGAACTCACCGTCTTGGTAGGCCCACTCTTTAATTTCGCCGCTAACAGCATCCACACTTACACCCATACGGCGGAATGCCCAGCAGTTGTAAGCAACGGATACGTAAAAGCTTGCCGGGATGCGGTTCATAACGCCAACCTTGCAGCCAAGCAGAGTCGCTTCTCCGCCGAAGCCCATCGTTCCGATTCCCAGCTTATTCGCATTCTCCATTACATATTCCTCAAGCGCCCGCAAATCTTCATTAGGATTCACATCCTCAACAGAACGGAATAATTGTTCCTTCGCTAAATCATAGCCGGATGAACGGTCGCCGCCGATGCCGACTCCGATGAAGCCGGCGCTGCAGCCTTGGCCCTGTGCCTGGTAAACGGAGTGCATGATGCATTTGCGGATGCCGTCAAGATCGCGGCCGGCACGGCCCAGGCCTTCTAGCTCGCATGGCAGGCTGTATTGGATGTTTTTATTTTCGCAGCCACCGCCTTTTAAAATCAAGCGGACGTCGATATATTCTTTTTCCCATTGATCGAATTTAATAACCGGCACTCCGGCCCCAAGATTGTCGCCGCTGTTTTCACCAGTTAAAGAATCAACTGAATTTGGGCGGAGTTTTCCTTCTTTAGTCGCGTCCACAATAGCATTGCGAATCGCTTCTTTTAATTCAAGCTGGTTCACACCAACCGGGGTTTTAATTTTAAAAGTCGGCAGGCCCGTATCCTGGCAGATCGGTGAAACATGTTCGTCGGCCATTTTGATGTTATTAGTGATGGTGGCAAGGCTCATCGCCGCTCTTGTGCCGGCATTTTCTTTTTCCTTGGCGGCTTTTACGGCCCGACGAACGTCCTTTGGAAGTTTTGTTGAAGTTTCTACAATCAGCTCGTACATGCTTTCTTGAAATTTGACGATATTCAATTTCGAGATCCCCTTTCCCTTTGTTCCCCATTTATTCTATTTAAATATTACAACTTTTCGACTTTTTTATTATACTCCTATAGGCACTAGAATTAAAGGATAAGGTTGCAAGCGAATACATGGCAGAATACAGAAAAAATCTGCGCGCTTACCGCTTCATCGTGAAAAAAACAGCCCCGGAAATGAGTCTACTCCATCACCAACAAAAAAGAGCCTGCAATTTACACAGGCTCGCTCACTTCGCGGTTATTAAATTCACGGCATTTTGATTCCAGCTCGTCAATTATGGAAATTAAGCGGTCAATATCTTCAAGCTCCGTATCTTCCGGATCAATCGCATCCAAAACATCAATGAACATGTTTAGTCGGTGCTTTAAAAAATCAACCTGCGTATTTTTATCATGAATCTTACTACCCACTTGCTTCTCTCCTTTCATTACCGTTACTATCCTACATCAAAATACCAGACTTGAAAAGACCACTGGCGCAGGGGCCCGCCATTCAAAGCGGCCCCCACAAAATCATCTTGGCCGTTCTGCAGCGACAAAGCCAAATGAGACATAATCCTGCACCGGGATCCATGCCCCTATGCCCTGCGAGGTGACGTTCTTGATGACAATAAACTTCCGGCTGCCTTTCAACATTAAATAAACTTCACCGTAGGTAACCTTACCCTTTTCATTCACAGCGGGTGCGTAGGCATAAAGGTAGCCTAAGCGATTCGCAGGGATGTTATAAAAATGATCATTTTTCGTGCCAGCGCCAATGATGGTCTCAAAGGAGAGCGGAAGATGCGTTTTTTTCATCGCCTTTAACATCATCATCTTTTTCACGTCTTCTGCGTTGGCGATTTTAGCAGTCAAGCCTCCCCGAACCACCTTTTGTACCTCTTGGACGTATTTGATTTGATAAGGTACCTTGCCGCCGCGATTATCAAAATAATTGGTGTTAATTTTTTGATATTCCCAGTTTGGGGAAGTTTCGGTTGATTCATAATTTAATGGCCACTGGCCTAAATAAATGATGGCGCGATAACCAAGTGCAAAGGGGGTGCTGTTGATGCTCGACTCATTCAGCATCCGGATTAAATCGGGATTTTCAATTTTCACTTTGGAAGAGTTAATCAATTTTTTCGTTAAATCACTTGGCTGTAGATACGGAAGGTCCTGGGTCGAATTGGGATACGTATTTTCCTTCGTAATGTTGCGTACAGCTCCCGGGACCTGGTACTTTACTGCTGAGTCTTTTTTCACTTGGCCTTTATTAGCGGAAGCCGCTGGAATGATAGTTAGCATTAGTATCAAAGTCATAATGATAGAAGCGAATTTTTTCACTGAGTGATACTCCTTTCACCAATAGCATTTATAAGTCTGCTAGTAGTTTTTTCGGAGTTGAATTATTTTATCCATTCCCTCAGGTTAATTTCAAATATTTCGCTTGCAGCCCATGCATTAATTTTTCAAAAAACGGAAAGAACAGCTGAATCGCTGGACCTACTGTAAAGGTGATAATAATGGTGCCGTAAGAAATTGGTCCGCTTAGGAAAAAAGCAGGAATCAATGCCGTTATTTCACCAATGGTTTTGGCCGTCATTAGGCTGACGCCAAACCGTTCTTTTATGGCCAGCATGAAACTATCAATCGGTCCGCGCGGGAATTGCGCCTGCAGATAGATGGCTGCCCCCAGTCCGATAATCAAAATCCCTGCCAGCAGCATGGTAATTTTCGCAAAAAACTGGTCAATCTCAAATAGCCCAAAGAAAGTAAACATCCAAAAATCAACGAGTGAGCCGATAAAAATGATGGTTAAAATGGCAAGGAACTCCGGCCGCCTTTTAACTAAAAGTGCATTTATGAATACTAAAACGGCTCCATCAATCATCACCCATTTGCCAACGGTCAATCCGACTTTTTTAGTTAAAGCGATATTAAAGGCGTCCCATGCGCCCACACCAATTTCTGCGACTTTGATGGTCATGCAGACGCCAAAAGTCATAATAAATAAACCGAAAATAAAAAATAATAGCCTTATGAAGAATTTCATTTTTTTCTCCTAGGTAAAATATTTAAAAAATAATAATCAGAACATTTACAAAATTCAAATTAAAGTTTATAATAATCTTAACCTTTCAAAAAGGAGGGCTGCAATCAATCGGCTAACTTATTTAACGAACATACATTTAAGGAGGTTGGGATTCTCGTTTATATGACATTCAACACTCGTGTTTTTCCGGATTAAAACTAAACATGAAGGTTGGTGGTTGATGGTCCCAAAGTAAAAGCGATTGATTTTTGAAACCCTTTTAATGTGATGCTGTTTTATTATAGCACAGTGTAAACCCACTTCACGGTGAATTTTCACTTTCAAAATGCAATGAAATCTAAATGCCAAATTGAAAATGGGTAAAAAAGAGACTCTGAGCCGGACGGCTCAGAGTCTTTGTGGTTTTAATTGATATGGTGTCAGACATCACTATTCTACTGTCCACCCCAGGCGGACAAAACACATCAATTTGTCCACGAGTGGTGCCTGACACCACAATGA
>CAYNUT010000050.1:9000-23719 GCA_964400595.1 uncultured Neobacillus sp.
CCAGGCGGACAAAACACATCAATTTGTCCACGAGTGGTGCCTGACACCACAATGAAAGCACAATGTAACCACAATGGCACCTCAATGACATCACAATTTTCTATAGCAGGTAAAACCCGATTCCCATGATGACGTAGGCGGCCAACAGGGTTAGGCCTTCGAACCAGTTGGTTTCGCCATCGTTGGAGATGATGACCATCAGCAGCACCGATGAGACCATGGCGATGAGCTCCTGCCAGGTGAACAACAGCGGCATCGACTGAGTATAGAAAAGCGAAATTAATACTAGGACAGGGGCAACAAACATCGCCACCTGCAGGGTGGAGCCGATGGCGATTTCAACCGCGACATCCATTTTATTCTTATACGCCATTAATACCGCTGAAGCATGCTCGGCGGCATTACCTACAATCGCGACAATGATGACCCCGATAAACAATTCCGTCCATCCGAACGATTCGGCAACATATTCAAACGTATGTACAAGGTGCTCGGAAATGTAAGCAACAGCAAGGGTTGCAATGAGAAGAACGGCAATTGCCCGGCCTTTGCTCCATTCCGGCTCTTCCTCATCATGTGATTCCACCTCGCCCGTCGGCTGGTAAACACCCCGATGGGTGACCAATTTAAAAAATAAGGCAGCCAGATAAAGGATAATCAAAGTAATCGAAATGCCTGTGCTCAAAGTCAGTGTTTTTGCCTCACTCATGTTCACCGAAAAAACTTCTGGAATAACAAAAGCCACCAGGACAGCAAACATCAGCAGCCCGGAATTATGCCTGGCATCGTACACATTAAAAGTCTGCCGTTTGTATTTCAAGCCGCCGACAAAAAACGATAGTCCGGCAACAAGCAGCAGGTTTCCCAGAACAGAACCTGTCAATGAAGCCAGGACAACCCCCACCAATCCCGCCTTTAATGAAAACACAGAGATGATCAGCTCAACTGCATTTCCAAATGTCGCATTCAAGAGGCCGCCAATCCGCGGCCCGGCCACAATCGCCAGGCTTTCTGTTGCCCGCCCCATGAAACTTGAAAGAGCAATAATCGATAAACAATAAATAATAAATAGAACGATACTAGGCCAATGCATTAAACTGCCGATTACCGACAGCGGAACCCCAATAAAGGTCATCAGCATAAAAATTTTATTCGTCACAGCATTCCCTCCATATTTGTAGTTTTTTACCCAACTTTTTTTCTACTCGTTAATTTCCTTCCATTAACCCCAAATTGCACCAATTGGAGTTTATCGTTTAAGGGAAGGATTGTAAACATTTTTCTTGCCTATACAGAATATTCTCGGTTACCATCATGAAAGAACTAATTTGAAATTGAGGAAAATTTTATGAAAAAAAATCACATTCGTTTTTGGATTCTTGTTGCTATTGTCGCCATTTCCGGTTTTTCACAAGGCATGCTCCTGCCGCTGATTGCGGTCATTTTTGAAAAAAGCGGTGTGTCCTCGTCCTTAAATGGTTTAAACGCTACAGCTCTTTATATTGGAATTCTGCTGGTTTCTCCGTTTATGGAGATGCCACTAAGAAAATACGGCTACAAACCGGTCATAATCTTTGGCGGCGGGCTCGTCATTGCCGCTCTGGCATTATTCCCATTATGGAAATCCTTCTGGTTTTGGTTTGTGCTGAGGCTCTTAATCGGCATCGGGGATCATGCCCTGCATTTCGCAACGCAGACATGGATTACCGCCTTTTCGCCCAATGATAAAAGAGGCCGAAATATCGCCATATATGGGTTATTTTTTGGAATTGGCTTTGCCACAGGCCCGTTAATGACACCGCTCGTCAATGTCAATGAAGCACTGCCGTTTATCGTTTCATCCATTCTCTGTTTAATCGGCTGGGTCTTTGTCTTTTCCTTAAAAAATGAATTTCCTGAACAGAGTGTAGGCATCAATTCGTTTCTCTCAACCATTAGACAGTTTCGTAAGGCGCTTAAATACAGCTGGATTGCCTTTTTGCCGCCGCTTGCCTATGGATTCTTAGAGTCCTCTTTAAACGGGAGTTTTCCCGTTTATGCCTTACGAAAGGATATTGACGTTTCGAGCGTTTCCATCGTATTATCGGCCTTTGCCATCGGCAGCATTATCACACAGCTGCCCCTCGGAATGATCAGTGATCAATACGGCCGCAGGAAAGTCTTAATGACCGTACTTTTCCTTGGGTTTTGCAGCTTCACTGCTGCAGGCTTTCTTGAACACTCTTTTATCGGCTTATTTGTGGCCTTGCTTGTCTCTGGAATGGTCGTCGGTTCCACCTTTTCGCTCGGCATAAGCTATATGACTGATTTAGTTCCGAGAGAACTATTGCCGACCGGAAATTTATTGTGCGGCATTTTTTTTAGCCTAGGCAGCTTAAGCGGTCCGATTATCGGCGGGTTATTTATAAAATTTGCTCAGAATATCAGCTTTTTTTCTATTATTAGTATCATACTCTTAACCATGTCATTCATTATCTTTGCTTTTGGGAAAAAAGCCTATCGCTTCATTGAACAGGGAAACTCCTAAAATCCGGAACAAATTCTTATTCAAAAAATATGAAGTATGGTAAAATAGAGAAAAGCGCAAGCATCCGATTAGCGAAGTACGCTAATCGCTTGGAGCTGTATATTTCTCAAAGACATTTCTTTTTAGAAGCATGCTGTCATCACTTTAGATGACAGCTTTCGTGCTTTTTAGGGGTTGTGATTTTGATTATTTTTCTCATTTAACAACACATTGGAGGGAGAAACCATGAGTTCGGAAGTAAAGACTTTATCAAAGGGGATACAGCAGCATCCTGGGTTTTTTGAGAAAATAAAACCCCATGCCGAACTGATTGCGGCTGGGTTAAGCGGGGTTTTCATCGCTGCCGGCTGGCTGTTTGATCATTTCGGCCAAGGGGCGGATTCAGTTATTGCCTACTTGCTTGCCTTTGTCATTGGCGGTTTTGCCAAAGCGAAAAAAGGCATCGAGGCCACCTATGAAAATAAAGAATTAAACGTAGAAATGCTGATGATTTTTGCCGCAGTTGGTTCAGCGATTATCGGTTATTGGACAGAAGGTGCGATTCTCATCTTTATTTTTGCTGTCAGCGGTGCACTCGAAACATATACGATGAATAAAAGTCATAAGGAAATCTCCTCGCTGATGGAACTGCAGCCTGAAGAAGCACTGTTAATCACGAGTGGCTATGAAAAACGTGTTCCTGTATCGGAGCTTTGCGTCGGCGATCACATTCTCATCAAGCCGGGTGAGCGGGTCCCATCAGACGGAATCATCATCAAAGGGCATACCAATATAGATGAAGCGGCGATTACCGGGGAGGCCATGCCTGTTTCCAAGGGCAGTCAAAATCGGGACGAAGTTTTTGCGGGCACTGTCAATATGTCGGGTTCGATTACGGTGGAAGTAACGAAGGCAAGCAGTGATACCCTTTTTCAAAAAATCATTCAGCTCGTGCAATCAGCGCAAAGTGAAAAATCACCGTCCCAGCTGTTTATCGAACGTTTTGAAGGAACCTATGTGAAAGTTGTTCTGATTGTCGTTGTCTCGATGTTCTTCCTTCCCCACTTCCTGCTCGGCTGGGATTGGCATGAGTCCTTCTACCGCGCGATGATTCTGCTGGTAGTAGCATCGCCATGTGCGCTGGTCGCATCGATTATGCCGGCAACATTATCAGCGATTTCCAATGGGGCAAGACACGGGATATTATTTAAAGGCGGGGTCCATCTCGAAAACCTGAGCCATTTGGAAGCCATTGCTTTTGATAAAACAGGGACACTGACAAAAGGGAAACCTGAAGTCACGGAAGTCATTGTCAAGGAAGGTTTAGACCGGGTTAACCTTATCTGGAAGGTGGCATCGATTGAAAATCATTCCAATCATCCGCTTGCACAGGCAATTGTGAAGTATGCAAAACAAAATATGAAAAAAGAACTTTTTCATCCGGACAGTCTTGAAGACGTTCCCGGCTGGGGAGTTCAGGCCATTATAAATGGTGAGCAATGGAAGATTGGGAAGGCGGCGTTTGTTGGAAAAGAAAATGTCGACCAATTTGCAAATGGCAGGGCTAAGGTTTTAGCTGCACAAGGCAATACTCTTGTTTTTATCGAAATAAATGGCGAGCTCAGCGCAATGATAGCCCTTAAGGATGTCGTCCGCGAGGAAACGAAACTTGCAATTGATCATTTGAAGAAGCAGGGCATCCGGACTGTTATGCTGACCGGGGATAGTGAAAAAACTGCCCGTGCTATAGCCGCTGAAAGCCATGTGGATGAATTTTTTGCAGAGTGCCTACCGGAAACAAAGGTGGAGCACCTGAAAACGTTAAAAGAAAAATATACAACGGTGGCGATGGTTGGCGACGGTATTAATGATGCCCCGGCACTTGCGATTGCCAATGTCGGCATCGCCATGGGCGAAGGAACCGATGTAGCTTTGGAGACCGCCGATATCGTCCTGATGAAAAATGACCTGCCTCGGATTGCCGAAGCCGTCCGCTTATCGGAGAGGATGAATAAAATCATTAAGCAAAATGTTATTTTTTCGATAACGGTCATCACGATTTTGATCTCATCCAATTTCTTTCAGGCAGTAGATTTGCCATTAGGGGTTATCGGTCATGAAGGAAGTACCATTCTTGTTATTTTGAATAGTTTGCGATTGCTGAAATAAACAAGACCGGGCGAGGAGTTTCGCCCGGTCTTTCAATTGTCCAGCAGCAGCTTTTCTTCTTTAATGATATCCATTAGATCCGTTTGCGGACCCTGAGGTTTTATTTCCTTTACTGCCCTTACCTTTTTGCTTTGTGCTTCCGTCTTTTTTTGTGTGCTTTGTCATTGTGTAAGTCCTCCCTTGTTGGAAAGCGGGGTTATCCCCTCCATCATAGTTTGGACAGAAGTGAATTTTTCATCAAGGAAAGTATTAGCAGTTTGTCCGATTCTTTTCACTATAAAAAGCATTGATTTCTCCCCCCAAAATGATAATGAAGGCGGAGATGTACAGCCAAAACATTAACACAATGATGGTGCCGATACTTCCATATGTAAGGGTATAGTTGCTGAAATTTCCTACGTAAAAAGATAATCCCATGGACGAAACCATCCAGCCCAGCGTCGCAAAGGCGGCACCTGGAAAAGCAGCCCGGCAGCGCAGTTTTACATTGGGGGCAATCCAGTACAGGCCAGTGAAAAGAATAAACAAAATGATCGCGCTGACAGCAAGACTTAATGTGCTCCAGAGCTTGATAAATTCATCGGAATAGCCTATTTTTGCAAATAAATATATCCCAATTTCTTTGCCGAAAATTGGCAGGACAAGCGCCAATAGGAAAACGACAATCATGCCAAGGGTGAGCAAAATGGCCACTCCCCTTGCGATAATGAAGGAGCGGCTTTCCTTGACATTGTAGGCCTTGTTAAATGCCCTGACAACAGCATTGATGCCGTTGGATGCAGACCAAAGGGTCCCTATAATCCCGAAGGAAAGAAGTCCTTTGCTGCGGTGGCTCATGACTTCAGAGACCGTTTTTTTAATTAAATTCAGCGCATCAGCAGGTGCAAATTCCCTGACCAACTCGAGCATATCCTGCTGGTGAATGGGGATATAAGGGATTAATGTAAAAAGCACGATGAGCAGCGGAAATAGTGAAAGCAGAAAATAATAAGCGAGCTGGGCGCTTAATCCAGGAAGATCATCTTCAAAAATTCGATGCCAAAGCAATCGAATTAATGAAAAGCGCACATTTGCTTTATTCGCCAAGAGCACCACTCCTCTTATTTTTCCTCTAATAAATCTAATTCATCGCTTTTGCTAAAGGAATCTTTTGATTCTTTGACGATTTCTTTCACCTGTGGAGTCAGCTCCCGAAGCTCTTCAACCTTGTCGGTAATATAAGTTATATCCTCGCTGACCTGTTCAAAGGCAGTCCTGATTTTTTCAGTAATTTCTCCGGGATTTCTTACGATATAGGAAACCTTCTTGGAGGCTGTTACGACATTCTCCTTCATCGTCTGGCGGGTATGTTTGTCTAGCAGGCTGATGGCACCGCCGGCGATTGCCCCCAGTAACATTCCCTTCCAAAATTTATTACTCTCAGTCATCTTACTCTATCCTTCCCTATGTATAAAAATAGTACCAAAACTTTCCTACCATATATTTTGCTCTATCCGGATTGCCGATGCAAGTGGTTGGGCAGATTTTTGGTCAAACTATTATTAGTATTGACATATACTTTTTAACATGGAAGGATGAGAATATGAATGCGGAAAGGATGACCGGAGTGAATTTATCACAAAAATCAGTTGAGAATGTGGAATACATGATTGAACAGATAAAAGAAAAGTTAAAGGTCCTGAATCTCGGTGCGATCAAGCCTTCCCACTTTGATGAAGAGATGTACGAGGAATTAAAAGAAATTTACGAAATGGTGCAGCGAAAAAGTTCATTCAGCCCAAGTGAAATGCAGGCACTGGCCGAAGAACTGGGGAACCTGCGAAAAAAATAAAAACAGATCCGCGGATCTGTTTTTTTATTTTCCCTGGTCAGTTATGATGACCGGCCCATTTTTCGTTATGGCCAAAGTATGCTCGTATTGCGCTGAAAGTTTCCCGTCAATCGTCCGTGCTGTCCAGCCGTTCGCATCGAGCTTTGTCTGATACATTCCGGTATTGACCATCGGCTCAATAGTAAATACCATCCCTTCCTTAATCCTTGGGCCTTTCCCCGGCAACCCGTAATGCGGAACATCCGGTTTTTCGTGGATAACAGCTCCAATCCCGTGCCCGATAAAGTCACGGACGACTGAAAGCCCTTCCCCTTCCACATAGGTTTGAATCGCGTGTCCGATATCGCCTATTCGGTTTCCTGCCACTGCCTGCTCAATTCCTTTATAAAGTGCTTCCTTTGTCACCTTTAACAAATGGTCGGCCTCCCCAGAAACCTTGCCCACCGCATAGGACCAGGCCGAATCCGCTAAGGCGCCGTTGTAATTGACCACCATATCAATGGTCACGATATCCCCTTCCTTTAACGGTTCTTTACGGGGAAAGCCATGGCAAATTTCATCATTAATGCTTGCACATGTGGCGTATTCGTATCCTTTGTAGCCCTTTTGCTCGGGAGCGGCCCCTTTTTCTTTTAAAAATTTTTCAACAAACTGATCAATTTCCCAAGTGGTAATCCCCGGCTTAATCAATTTGGCTATTTCTTTATGACATGCGGCAAGTATATCTCCCGCCTTTTTCATCGCTTCAATTTCTCGTGGTGATTTAAGGACAATCATCTAATTCCCCGCCTTTTGAATAATAAATATAATATGTTTTATAGTTCCCTTTTCTGCCGCTTGAGGGAATCCATTATATAATTCCCCACATTTGGCAACACTTTTAATCATAACTCTATCCTGTATTTTTTTCAAAAATGTCTTTTTCGTTTGGAAAATCATTATTCAATTTTGTAAAAGTTCATTATTTTGTAATATTAACCTGTTCTTAATATGGTACTTTTTTATTCTTTTTGATAGAATAAATTATGTAATTATTAAAAATTAGGTGTGTGAGATCAATGATTGGTGACCGCGTAAAAAAATTTCGCTTAGAAAAGAAAATGTCACTATCTGAGCTTGCTGAGCAAGCAGGAGTTGCTAAATCTTATTTAAGCTCGCTTGAGAGGAATTTGCAAAAGAATCCATCCATCCAGTTTCTTGAAAAAATTGCTGCGGTATTAAATCTTCCAGTTGAACATTTAATACACGAACAAATAGATCAGGCTGCGTTAGATAGCGGTTGGATAAATTTAGTGAAAGAAGCAATGAATTCCGGTATTTCGAAGGATCAATTCCGTGAATTCCTGGAATTTAATAAGTGGCGGATAAATCAAAACAATAATCAATAAGATAAAAAGAAAAGCATTCTACAAAAAACATTTGCAGAATGCTTTTTTATTGTATGTACCCAGCTGCTCTTACCTCGCATTTAAAAACTCTCGAACCTCATCAATTGAAAGTCCCAGTTCCTTGGCCTCCAAAATAAGTGCCAGCCATTCTTCGTCGATCACTTCAACTTCTTTATCTGTAACCACCATTTCATTTCACCCCTAAAATACACGTCGTATTCCAGGCAGCCCGGCCATCATAGTAGGACTCATGCCTACCTTAGATCCTCGGCTTTGCGTCCCTGATTTTCATCAAGTTTGCCTTTTTCTGTCTTCCATGCAGCCCAGCATTACCGAATACTTATAATCATTATAAAATTGCTAGGCCAAAATACTTATTCGTCCATTGATAGGTACATTATATCTAGTCAATTATTAACAAGGTGTTAGAATTTGTCATTTTTTTATCCTATTCGAACCTTTTTTTTACACATTTTTTTCCAATTTACGACAAATACAGCTATAATCCATTACCAAAAATTGTTAATATATAAAAAGTAAATAAACCCGCGTCGAATTTACTTATTTATCCATTTTTTTATTTTTAGGCTATGTTAAAGCTCATTGTTAATTTTGCACACTCTGTTGATTGGAGCGGAAGGCACGAAGACTCCTGCGGGAAAAACGGTTCAAGGGAGGCGCATAGCGCCGAGGAGGCTCCCGGACCGCCCGCGGAAAGTGAGTGCCTGAAGCGAAAATCAACAGACAAGTTTAACAGAGTCTATTTTAACTTCCAATTTTTTCAAGGGTGTATACCAAAAACATTTGTCTATTTTGTGACAAATAACATATAATAATTAACAACATAACCATATACTTAATGTTATTAATATTCTAATAATTGGTGGTGGAATGAATAATGACCATTGTTCATGTCTTAAATTTTTCAATCCCGATTGCCTTTATCGTGTTCGCCGGTTTTATGCTCGATCGCATGTGCAAGCCGGAACAGGCAGAAAAAAAAGCTGGTGAAGAGTAGGCTCCATTTGTTCCTTCCTTCACACAGCTTTTTTATTTAGTCCAATTATTAAGTTTATGCTCATAGTTTTTAAAAACAGCAGAATTGGTATTCACACCACGCTTGGACATCAGGCGGTTAAAACGCAATAGCTTCTCATTCATTCTTTTTTGCAAGTTTTCTTTTTCGCTGGTGTCATCGCATTTTTTGATTAAGTTCTCTATGGTCATCAGCTCTTGTAGTAATTGACTTTCCTCATGTGTATACCCGGCATTCTTGAGAAGTTTATAGGCCATGCGCAGTTCTTCTGGAATACCGGATAAATCTTCTAACTTCAACGGTTTCCCCAGACCGGGAAGATTATCAAACTCTCCGTCCTTATATGCTTTTTTTATCCGGTCTTCTGAGACAATTTGAAACAAATCCATGTTTTGATCGTCCCCCTTTTGCCCATTTTCACTATGCTAATTATATCAAAGTTTCATCGTAATGATTTTCATTATGTTTGGGAAAGCTACAAGCGAGGATGAAAGGAGTGTTGAAGGTGGCTCGTGGAGAACATTTTAATCATAAAAACAAAAATCATCCCGGTGATTTCCCTAAAAACAGCCTGGCAGAAAAACATGTTAAGGAAGCGATTGGGGACGAAGAATTCATTGTAACGCAGGAAGCTTTTAAAAATAGACTGGCAGAAGATAAGGAGAGCGTGGACACTGCACGTTTCCTGCCGGAGCAGACAGAATAGAAGGCGTGAACAGTTTTCACGCCTTTTTGCCTTCTTAATTTTTTTCAACGCTTAAGCCTCTGACAAATTGGGAAAATTCAATGGTTTTTAACCACTCGGCCGCTTTTTCGATATCTTTTGAGAAAATGCGGTCTTGTTTAATGGAAGGAACATGTTCTCTTCCTTTTTCGTAAAAGACTCTTGTATGGGCGGCCATTTTTTCAATACCGCGGATTTCGACCGCCTGCATCGCGCAAATGAACTCAATAGCGAGAACTCTCCTGGTGTTTTGAATAATTTGATAAGCATGTCTGGAGGCGATGGTGCCCATGCTGACATGATCCTCCTGATTGGCCGAAGATGGAATCGAATCGACACTTGCTGGATGGGCGAGCGTTTTATTTTCAGATACAAGTGCTGCTGCAGCATATTGCATGATCATTGCCCCAGATTGCAAACCCGGCTCCGGACTTAAGAATGGCGGCAGATCATTTAATTGCGGATTAACAAGACGCTCAATTCGTCTTTCAGAAATATTAGCCAGTTCTGCAACCGCAATTTTCATAAAATCCATTGCAAAGGCAATCGGCTGCCCGTGGAAATTCCCGCCGGAAATAACCTTCTCTCCATCTTCAAAAATTAATGGATTATCTGTTGCCGCATTCATTTCAATTTCAAGTTTTTCTTTTACATAATCAAGAGCCTGCCAGGAAGCGCCGTGCACCTGTGGAATGCAGCGGAGTGAATAAGCATCCTGGACTCGCTGCTCTCCCTGCATCGTTGTTAATAAGCTGTCAGCGAGGTAATGGCGGATTCTTGCCGCGGTATCAATTTGCTGCTTGTAGCCCCGTGCCACATGAACCTCTTCGGCAAATGCATCAATGATTCCATTTAATCCTTCAATAGTCATGGAAGCTATTAACTCACTTTCATGTGCAAGCTGCTCGGCCTCAAGATAGCCGACGACACCCATCGCAGTCATCGCCTGGGTCCCATTGATTAGGGCAAGGCCCTCTTTGGCCTCCAATGTGACTGGCATAATTCCTTCCAACTGCAGGGCATCAAGTGCATCCATTCGCTTTCCTTTGTAAAATACTTCGCCTTCGCCAATCAATACTAAGGCAAGATGGGAAAGCGGAGCCAAGTCACCGCTCGCTCCAAGCGAACCCTGCTGGGGAATCACAGGAATAATATCTTTATTAACTAATTCTATAAGTTTTTCAATGACAAGCGGCCTAATCCCTGAGTACCCTTTTAATAAGGCGTTTGCTCTCAGGAGAACCATGGCTTTTGCAGCCACTTCAGGAAACGGTTCGCCGACACCGCAGGCGTGGGAACGGATTAAGTTGAGCTGCAGGTCCTGAACATGTTCCTTATCAATTAACATGTCGCTGAATTTTCCAAAGCCCGTTGTAATTCCATAGACAACTTTCGATTCTGAGACGATTCTTTCTACTGCTTTCCGGCTCTTCGCAGCAGCCGCCATACTTTTTTCCGAAGCACAGACCTTTTGCTTTCGAAATAAAACATCTTTCATTTGCTCTAATGTTAAGCTGTTGCCAGTTAGTGTGATCATATTACCCGCTCCTCTACCACATTAGTATAATAAAGAAAGAGGCCGGACTTCTTATCATCTTAGATTTGAAGTCCAGCCTCTTTTATGATCATTACCTGCTTATGAACGATATTTTGGCGATGCCTCATACGTCATCATTCCATTCAAAAATAATTAAAAACACTATCACTATGATAATTATTTTATGGGAAGAAGACCCTTGCTGTCAATTTAATTTTCAGAATTTTAACAAGATAGCGCTTTAGCAGAATAATGAATCTTATTTCGGTAAGGAGGCGGACTTTTGAAGATTTGGTTCTCGAATGAGACAGTTTTATTAAATCTCTACACATTTTACATAATAAAATAGAAGTGCCCATCTAAGCTTCTAGATAGACACTTCTTTTTTAATCATTTAATCAAATTTCATCCCTTTTAATAACTCTGCAAACGCATTATTAATGGGTTCAACTTCTTTTTCTTGCTGTTTCAGATACTTCTGCACACTGCGCTTATCGACTTTTCCACTTCCTTCTTTTTTACGACGTGCTTCAAAAGCAGAAAGTTTTTCACGATACCCACATTTACACGTGAAGATTTGACCTTCACCTTCACCACGTAACTCCATTTTCTTTTTACATTGAGGACAGCGTGCATTGGTTACGCGTGAGACGTTCTTTCTATGACCACATTCACGATCTTGGCAGACAAGCATTTTGCCTTTCTTGCCGTTTACTTCCAACATTGGTTTTCCGCAGTCTGGGCAAGACTTTGTTGAGATATTATCGTGTTTATATTTTTTATTACTTGCTTTAATTTCTGCGACAATTTCTTTTGTGTGTTCTTTCATTTCATTGATGAACACATCTTTTTTTAGTTTCCCTTTAGCAATCAGCTCAAGTTTTTGTTCCCACTCTGCTGTTGTTGCTGGGGATTTTAATTCTCCTGGTACTAAATCTAGTAGTTGACGGCCCTTAGAAGTGATATAGATTTCTTTTCCGCCACGTTTTTCGATTAGGAATGAATTGAATAATTTATCAATAATATCAGCACGAGTTGCAACTGTACCAAGTCCACCAGTTGATTTTAACGTATCTACAAGCTTCTTATCGTTTGTTTCCATGTACTTCGCTGGGTTTTCCATGGCTGATAGTAAAGTAGCCTCTGTAAAACGTGCAGGGGGACTTGTTTGGCCTGATGTTTGAGCAATTAACTTTGTTTTTAATACATCACCTTTTTCAAGACGAGGTAATAATTGCTCTTTTACATCATCAGTTGATTCTTCATCATCGAAATGGTTTTCGTACACTTCTTTCCAACCAGCATTCATGACTGTTTTCCCACGTGCGATAAACTTCTCATCGTTAATTGTTGCATGCACTGTTAACTGCTCATATTCAAAAGCTGGGAATAATACTGCTAAGAAACGTTTTACGACAAGGTCATATATTTTACGTTCTTTATCTGTAAATGCTGAGAAATTAACATAACCTTCAGTTGGAATGATAGCATGGTGATCACTTACCTTACTATCATCTACAAATGCTTTTGTCGCTTTAATAGGTTTACTCAAAACCTTATTTGCAAGAGAACGGTATTCACCTACACTACATGCTTTTAAACGCTCTTGAAGCGTACTAACAATGTCTGAAGATAAATAACGTGAGTCTGTACGAGGATATGTTAACACTTTATGCTGCTCGTACAGTTTTTGCATGATATTTAATGTTTCTTTAGCTGAATAGCCAAAGATTTTATTGGCATCACGTTGTAACTCTGTTAAATCATATAAAGCAGGTGAGAATGTTTTCTTTGCTTTACGATCAATAGAAGCAACAATTGCATCTTTGCGTCCAAGTGATTTAACGATTGCATCGATTTTTTCTTTATTAAAGCTGCGACTATTACCATTCGTATCTTGCCAAGTTAATTTAAGTCCATCTGTATGAGCTTCAATGCCATAATACGTTTGTGGTTTGAAATTTTTTATTTCATCTTCACGTGCTGCAACCATTGCAACTGTTGGTGTCTGAACACGACCACAGTTTAATTGAGCATTAAATTTTGTTGTTAATGCACGAGTTGCATTTAAACCGATATACCAGTCTGCCTCAGAACGTGCTACTGCTGAAGCATACAAGTTTTCAAAGGATTTACCAGGCTTTAAGTTATTGAATCCATCTTTAATCGCTTTATCAGTTACAGAGGAAATCCATAGACGTTTAATTGGCTTTTGAACCTTTGCTTTATCAATAATCCAACGTGCAACTAATTCTCCTTCTCTCCCAGCATCAGTAGCCACAATTATTTCATTCACATCACTTCGACATAACTGAGCTTTTACAGAATTAAACTGCTTTGCAGTTTGTTTCATGACAACTAGTTTCAAGTGTCCTGGAAGCATTGGAAGGTCTTCTAGATTCCACGTTTTAAATTTATTATCATATGCCTCAGGATCAGCTAAAGTGACTAAATGTCCTAACGCCCATGTAACGATATATTTGTCACTCTCTAAAAATCCATTGCCTTTCTTCGTACACTTCAATACATTTGCAATATCGCGTGCAACGGAAGGTTTTTCAGCAATTACAATACTTTTTGCCATTTTTTCGAACTCCTTTACTGACTATGTATTGTCTAATATACCACAGTTTAAGAGTGAAAAATGTATAGACACTTTTATATAGCGGCAGGAAAACAGCTCATTGAGATGGTGAATGATGAATGGAAGTCGCCGGAGTTAACCGCCAAGTGGAAAACAACAAACCTTTGACAATCAGCCCAAAAAGCGGCACCACTTTTTCCCTTGAATTTTCTTCCAACCAAATAGTATGATGGAATGGCAGATATAGAGAGAAGCGGGGATATATATGAAGATTCGGGATTGGGATCGAAATTTAAAAGTTCGCTTGTTTGGCGAAGCAATGATGAATATTACATATTGGATGTTTTTTCCATTTTTAACGATATACTTTGCAGATGAGTTCGGAAAAAGTAAAGCGGGCTTGTTATTAGTTTTTTCACAGGTGTTTTCTGTTATAGCAAACCTTATGGGCGGGTATTTTGCCGACCGGTTCGGGCGCAAACGTATGATGGTCCTTTCCTCCATCGGTCAGGGATTTTCCTTTCTTGCTTTTGCTATGGCCAGTTCACCGTGGCTGCATTCCCCGTGGGTGGGATTTATCGCTTTTGCCATTGCCGGAGTTTTTGGCGCGATATACTGGCCGGCGAGCCAGGCAATGGTGGCGGATGTTGTCAGCGAAAAAGACCGGAGCAGTGTATTTGCGATCTTTTATACCTCTATCAACATCGCGGTTGTTATCGGCCCTATTTTAGGTGCGATTTTTTATGTCAAATATCGCTTTGAACTGCTGCTTGTGGCTGGAGCGATTTGTATGTTACTGGGATTCATTTTGGCAAAATGGACGAGAGAAACAGCCCCGTTTCATAAGAAAGACGCCATCACCATCGATCAGAAATGGTATTATTCTTTATTAAATCAGCTGAGGGATTATTCACTTATTGTAAAGGATAAAACGTTTCTGCTGT
>CAYNUT010000051.1:0-23476 GCA_964400595.1 uncultured Neobacillus sp.
ATATAGGAAAATGGCTGAAACAATTGTCGACTTGCTGGCAGAAAAATTTAAAGTAGAAGAATCCAGAAGTTTCCGCGCATGCGAAACTAGAAACATGCCGATTTCTGGCGGTCATGTGGGTGGCTCAGCACAATTTGCTTCCTATGTTGCTGGTCAAATAAAAAATGGAATCCATGCAGGGCTGTCACAAGAAGAGGCCGAACAACTGGCAAGAATGTACGGTTCAAACGTTCAAATAGTATACGAGCTTATGAAAAAGAAGAATGGGCAGGCAGCAACATACCAGCTACCTATGGGGCTGTTTGCAAAGCTGATTTATGCGATGGAACACGAGATGGCTGCAACCCCGATTGATTTCTTCAATCGACGCACTGGGGCTATTTTATTCGATATTTCAATAGTTTATAAATGTAAAAAGCAAGTTATTGACTATATGTCAGATCAATACAATTGGTCAGAACAGGAGAAGAAGAGTTATAGTCTGGCATTGGAAGAGGCTTTGAAGGCAGCGGCAGTACCTGTTGATGAAGAAAATCCATATCAACAATCATTAAACTGAAATGAATGGAAAGTCTGCCCGTCAATTGAAGGATGTTTAGTTTGAAGAAACAGAATATTTTTTACGGTTTTGTGAACAAGCGGAATGTAAAAGTTTTTTTGTTATTTGAGAGGTTTGAAAATGCTATTCTTTCATTTGAATGAGATAAAAACACATACATGGTGGAAAATTCTATACATCTTTGCTTTCACTCTGGTAAAAATAAACGGATAAGGTTAATTTTTTACTCTTTAAGCAATCAATGTTTTAGTTGACTAAATGATAAGAAATGTTTATTTTTAATGGTGCGAGCTTTATTTTTTTATTTTAATAACTAAAGGAGTTTGATCAATCATGGCAGAAAAGCAATTTAAAGTAACCTCGGAGACAGGAATTCATGCAAGACCGGCAACATTGTTAGTGCAAACCGCCAGCAGATTTGATTCAGAAATTACTTTGGAATATAAAGGGAAAACCGTAAATTTAAAATCAATTATGGGCGTTATGTCTTTAGGGATTGGTCAAGGGTCTGATATTAAAATTACTGTAGAAGGCAGCGATGCTGCTGATGCTTTAAACAGCCTTGAAGAAACACTGAAAAAAGAAGGATTGGCTGAATAATGACATTTTTATCTGGTATTGCAGCATCGAACGGTATTGCGATTGCGAAAGCATACCGTTTAGTTGAACCCGATTTATCTTTTGACAAGAGAACGATTGAGGATTCAGCGGCGGAAGTAGAGCGTTTCCGCCAGGCAATAGAGATGTCAAAATCTGAACTTGAAGCAATCCGTGACCGTGCGCGTCAAGATCTGGGAGCGGATAAAGCGGCTATTTTTGAAGCGCATCTTCTAGTCCTTAGTGACCCGGAATTAAACAAACCAATTGAAGATAAAATTCAGTCGGAAAAAGTAAATGCCGAGTCTGCTTTGAAAGAAACCGCGGACATGTTCGTCATGATGTTTGAACAAATGGATAATGAATATATGAAAGAACGTGCGGCAGACATCCGCGATGTAACGAAGCGTGTGCTTGCTCATTTATTGGGCGTACCATTAGGAAATCCGAGTATGATTGCAGAAGAAGTGATCGTTGTTGCAGAAGATTTAACACCATCTGACACTGCTCAGTTAAATCGTCAATTTGTGAAAGGCTTCACGACGAATATCGGCGGCCGTACATCACATTCTGCAATTATGGCAAGATCAATGGAAATTCCTGCTGTAGTCGGTACAAAAAAAGCTACAGAAGAAATCAATAATGGTGATTTAATCATCGTTGATGGTCTAAAAGGTGAAGTACATATTAACCCGACGCAAGAACTTGTTACTGAGTACCGGAAAATCCATGAAGAATACGAATTGCAAAAAGCTGAATGGGCGAAGCTTGTCAATGAACCAACCGTCTCAGCTGACGGACAACATGTGGAGCTTGCTGCCAATATTGGAACACCAAAGGATTTAAAAGGAGTAACAGAAAATGGCGGCGAGGGTGTAGGTTTATACCGAACAGAATTCCTATACATGGGCAGGGACCAGCTGCCAACTGAGGAAGAACAGTATGAGGCTTATAAAGCGGTATTAGAAGGAATGTCCGGTAAGCCGGTAGTTGTGCGCACCCTTGATATTGGCGGGGATAAAGAACTGCCGTATTTAAGCCTGCCGAAAGAAATGAATCCTTTCTTAGGCTTTAGGGCAATTCGTTTGTGTTTAGAAGAACAAGATATCTTCCGGACACAGCTCAGGGCATTATTACGTGCAAGCAGCTATGGAAATTTAAAAATTATGTTTCCGATGATTGCAACTCTCGATGAATTTAGATCTGCAAAAGTAATTCTCGAGGAAGAAAAGCAAAAGCTTCTTTCGGAAGGTCAAATAGTGGCAGATAAAATTGAACTTGGGATTATGGTAGAAATCCCATCAACGGCTGTGCTGGCAGACCAATTTGCCAAAGAGGTTGACTTCTTCAGTATCGGCACTAACGATTTAATCCAGTATACGATGGCAGCAGACCGCATGAACCAGCGCGTGTCATATCTTTACCAGCCATATAGCCCATCGATTTTAAGATTGGTAAAAATGGTGATAGATGCTGCACATGCAGAAGGTAAGTGGGCTGGAATGTGCGGAGAAATGGCCGGCGATGAAACTGCTATTCCGATTCTCCTTGGACTTGGTCTTGACGAATTCTCGATGAGTGCCACTTCCATTCTGCGTGCCCGTTCACAAATCCGCAGCTTGAAAAAATCGGATATGGAGCAGCTTGCAAAAGAAGTTTTAAACATGCAAACAACGGAGCAAGTGATTGCTGCTGTCAATCATGCAGTAAAATAAATGAATAAATATAGGAATAAGGACCAACAAGAGATGTTGGTCCTTTCTGTCGTATTTCTTATTTTTTGAAAAATCATATTATTTTGATTTTTAAAGAGGATTATTGTATTTAATAAAGTATACTGGAAAGGGAAATGATAATTAAAGAAGTCAGTGGAGGTGAAAGGTAATATGGAACAAATGCCAATACATTATGATGGAAGCTCACAAGCTGCTTCAACAGCAGGCGAATCAGTGGTAAATGAACCATTCCTAATGACTGACGAAATGAGAAAGAGCATTGGGAGAAATCCTTATTCACTGGATGCAAATAATTGAACAGTCAGCAAAAACAGGGTTTGCCATGAAGGCAAACCCTGTTTTTATGAAAAATGATTAATTACCCGGTAATTGAGTAAAACTAAAATGTCAAAATCAAACCAGGAAGGTGAATTGTGATGGCAAAAGTATTGTATATTACCGCACACCCGCATAATGAAACCCAATCTTACAGTATGGCTGTTGGCAAGGCATTTATTGATACCTACCAACAGGTTAAACCGGGTGATGAAGTTATTCATTTGGATTTATACAGCGAAAATATTCCGCATATTGATGCTGATGTTTTCAGCGGTTGGGGGAAATTACGCTCGGGGAAGGGGTTTGATGAATTATCAGCTGAAGAAAAGGCGAAAGTAGGCCGGCTAAATGAGTTGAGTGACCAGTTTGTGGCAGCGGATAAATATGTATTTGTCACACCATTATGGAATTTTTCCTTCCCGCCAATCATGAAAGCATATCTCGATGCAGTTTCTGTCGCCGGGAAATCATTTAAATATACGGAGAATGGACCAATCGGTCTATTGTCAAATAAAAAAGCCTTGCACATACAGGCCCGCGGCGGGATCTATTCAGAAGGTCCTGCAGCACAGATGGAGATGGGCCACCGCTATTTTAGCGTTCTGATGGGTTTCTTTGGCATTCCAACCCTGGAGGGGCTGTTTGTTGAAGGGCATAATGCCATGCCGGATAAAGCCCAGGAAATAAAAGAAAATGCCATTGCCCGTGCCAAAGATCTTGCCAACACATTTTAAAATGAAGCGAAGAATGGGGCAGAAAGGTCTGCCTCTTATTTTTTGCCTTTCATGCCATGTCCAAATTTGTTGATTGGATTACCAAGTATTTCCACTAACGGTGCTGTATAATAAAGAAAAGATGTTATTAAGGGGAGTGTGAAACTGTTATGGAGTTAAATTTAGCTGGAAAAACAGCACTGGTGGCTGCTTCAAGCCAGGGGTTAGGCTTTGCCATTGCGGAACGGCTCGTCAGGGAAGGGGCATTTGTGATGATTTCCGGCCGGGAGGAAGAGAAGCTGAAACAAAAGGTTTTTGAGCTGGAATCGATCGGACCTGGTAAAACTGCATATCAAAAAGCGGATTTAACAAATGCAGAGGATATCAAAAGGCTTGTATCGTTCACAAATGAAAGTTTTGGCGTCATTAACATACTGGTAAATAATGCAGGGGGCCCACCTGCAGGTTCTTTTGAGGAACTGACGGATGAACACTGGCAAGCAGCCTTTGAATTGAACTTATTATCTTTTATACGTTTAATACGTGAAGCATTACCCTTTCTAAAACAGCAGGGAGGGAAAATCCTTAATATTGCCTCCTCATCCGTTAAAGAGCCCATTCCTGGATTAATTCTATCGAATACATTCCGAACTGGTATAATTGGACTTTCTAAAACACTCGCATCCGAACTGGCCCCTTATCAAATCCTTATCAATACGATGGCACCAGGCCGCATTGCCACCGGCCGAGTAAAGCATTTAGATCAGATAAATGCGGACAAACAAGGGGTGGAAAGGGAAAGCATTGAAGCACAGATAAAGGCCGGTATCCCGTTAAAGAGATATGGATCACCTGAGGAATTTGCCAATGTTGCCGCCTTTCTCTTATCGGATGCCAATACTTATATGACAGGTAATACATTGTTAGTGGATGGTGGTATGGTTAAGGCAATTTGATTAAAAATTCTTCTCACGATTAACCTTTCTTTACGTTTATTACCACTATTTATTGGCTATGGTAAAAATATGAAGGAGTGTTATTCATGATGGATTATCTTCGGACAAAGACCTTCCTTGGAATTGTAATTTTATGTTCACTTTTGCTTAATGGCTGCGGTCTCTTGTTGTCAAATGAATTGATCGTAAACCGCTATGCTGATGCCCTGCTCACGAAAAATAATGAACTGCAATTTCGTTTCCGGATCAATAATGAGATTTTAGAAGGACATCAATTATACAAAGTTAAAGTAACCATTCATAATCAAAACCTCGCTGAGGCGATTGGAAAACGAGAAGTCATTTATGGTGAAGATCAAGTAATGAATGGTGAATTTTTGGAAGTAAAAGGAAAAGGAGAGAAATATATTTTTATGGATCCGATTCCTCTGCAAGAGGATTTGCATATCCAAGACCTGCAAACCATGATTGAAAAAGAAAAGGCTGTTTCTATAGAAATATTTAACGATAAGGAAGTATTTGGAAGAGTATACTTAACAAACTTTTCTTCAGAGTTATAAAAACATGTTTATCTTTTCTAATGATAGGACAACCTTAGGATGTGCATAAATTTGGAGATGCTGCACGATGACCGGAACGACTGGACGTTCCGGTCATTTTTAATGCAAAAAAACTTGATAATGCTAAAATAAAAGAAACGAATGGATGAAAGGAAGATTAAATTGTTTACTCCGGAAAATATAGTAATTGGGTTCATTGGAACAGGTGTTATGGGAAAAAGCATGGCGGGACATTTTTTGAAGGCCGGTTATCCATTGGTGGTTTTTTCGAGAACAAAAGAAAAGGCTGCTGATTTAATAGAAAAAGGGGCTCAATGGGCTGATTCTCCTCGAAAAATGTCAGAAATGGCTAACGTGATCTTTACGATGGTGGGTTATCCTGCAGATGTTGAGGAAGTTTATTTTGGGGAAGACGGCCTGATTCAACAAGGGAAATCAGGAAGCTATTTCATTGATATGACTACATCGTCCCCTTCCCTTGCCGTTAAAATTTATCAGGAAGCAGAAAAGAGGGGGATTCATGCCATTGACGCGCCCGTTTCCGGAGGTGATGTCGGTGCAAAGGAAGCAAAGCTGTCAATAATGGCTGGCGGGGAAAAAGGTGCTTTTGATGCGATTCGTCCTCTCCTTGAGCATCTTGGAACGAATATTGTGTACCAGGGTAATCCGGGGGCAGGCCAGCATACTAAAATGGCCAATCAAATTGCGATAGCCTCAAATATGATTGGTGTCTGTGAAGCCATCGTTTATGCCGAAAACGCGGGACTGAATCCAGAAAATGTCTTAAAAAGTATTACTGCAGGAGCTGCCGGAAGCTGGTCATTAAGCAATCTGGCTCCCAGAATGCTGAACGGAAATTTTGAGCCTGGTTTTTATATTAAACATTTTATTAAAGATATGAAAATTGCTTTGGATGAGGCCGAGAGGATGGCAATGGAGGCACCCGGTTTATCATTAGCAAAATCCCTCTACGAACAATTGGCTGAAAAGGGGGAAGAAAACAGAGGTACTCAAGCCCTTTATAAATATTGGAAAAACTAGTTTGAATAAATTCCTCCCAGCATCAAGAAACTATGATTGAAATCTTGAAAGGGAGGAATTTTGTTGGCCAAACGAACGAAAAAGAATGGTGCCAAACAAAAAAACAAAAAGGGATTTGATTCTGCTGTGTTAAATGAAGAATTTGCCCATGAAATCGGCTCGGCTGCAGCTAATAAAATTCATAAGGATAAAGCTAAAAAAGAAAAAGCATCTAAAAATAATGGGAAATATGAAGGATCATAACTAAAAAAATCCCTCGCTGTTACGCCGGTGAGGGATCTCCTAAATACTTTTCCAGCCTGTCGAGACCATTCTTCAACGTTTCCATTGAACAGGCGAAGGATAACCGGAAATAGCCTTCCCCATAAGGTGAGAAAGCACTGCCGGGGACAACAGCTACCTTTGTTTTCTGAACAAGATCAAGGGCGAATGCAAAACTATCAAGAGGGATACTATCAGGTATTTTAACAAAGAAATAAAAAGCACCATCCGGTTTCACCACTTCAAGATCAAGTGAGGTTAATCGTTCATAAACATAGTTTCTTCTGGCTTCATATTCTATTTTCATCACCAGGGCATCATCTATTCCTGCCGTAACTGCCTCTAATGCCGCCTTTTGTGCGATTGAATTTGCACAGGAAACATTGTATTGATGAACCTTTAAAATATGTTTGGTAATGTTTTCTTGAGCAAATAAAAAGCCAATTCGCCAGCCTGTCATCGAATGTGATTTTGATAATCCATTTATGACAATCGTTTTTTCTTTTAGGAAGCTGGCAATCGAATGATGCGGTTTATCAAAGGTGAGCCCACTGTAAATTTCATCAGCGAGAACAAAAATTTCTTTATCTTGTAAAAAAACAGCAATTTCCTCTAGCTCTTTCATATTCAGACTTACCCCGGTTGGATTTGACGGGTATGGCAGGACAATGCAGCGGGTTTTGTCTGTAATATGAGGCTTGATGGTCTCGAGTGTAAACCGGAATTGATTTGTTCTTGTATCAACATGCACGGGCACTGCACCCATCATTCGAATAATCGGCTCATAGCCCGGATAAATCGGACCGGGCAAAATCACTTCCGAGCCTTCTGATAATATCGTCCGCAACGCAATATCAATCGCCTCACTTGCCCCCATTGTTACGATTACTTCTGTTTCAGGATTGTAGTGTAACTGATATTTTTTTTCGACAAATTCACTGGCTGCCTTTCGGAGTTCAAAAGTTCCCGCATTATGTGTATAGGAGGTAAAATCGTTCTCGATCGCAGCAATTCCTGCTTCCTTAACATGCAATGGTGTTGGGAAATCAGGCTGTCCAATCGTAAAGGAGATGAGGTCGTCCATATGGGAAACCATATTGAAAAATTTCCTGATCCCTGATATTTCAATACTTTTTACTCGTTCATTTATTAAATGCTCCAAAATAATCCACCCTTTCTCCAATAAAACTAATTACGATTATAGACGAAATATTGCTTTTAATACTATAATTAAAATGAAATTATTTCTATATTATAAAAATGTTGGAGGTATCTAATGGAATCATATCAATTTGAAAAACAACCGGCAGGACAAGTAAGGTATGCCGGGTTTTGGATTCGTTTCGCCGCCTATTTGCTAGACTCAATCATTATTTCTATTCCGACTGGCATTCTTGTGGTAATTTTAATGGTAGTAGGGTTTGGAACGATGGGGGCATTTTCAGACCCTGCTGCCTTTGAAAATGGAGATGAGCAGGCCATTTTCGCGTTTATTGGTGTATATTTATTAATAATGGGCCTCAGCCTAATTATCACCGTGGCATATTTTGCCGGCATGCATTCCTCAAAATGGCAGGCCACTGTCGGGAAAAAGCTGCTTAAATTGAAGGTAACCGACTTAAACGGGAACCGAATTTCCTTTTGGCGTGCCCTTGGCCGGTTATTGGCGATGATATTATCAGGCATGATTTTTTATATCGGTTATATTATGGCGGGTTTTACTGGCAAGAAACAAGCATTACATGATTTAATTGCCGGAACAGTCGTGATTTACGAAGATTAACACACAAAAATCCAGGTTTCAAATGAACCTGGATTTTTTTCATGCTGACTAATATCTTTCACCTAATTTTTTAAAAATGGGTTTTTGATATGCCCGATTGTTTCTCGACCGGTTGTGAGGCAGTGTGTCTTCTTCATTAATTCCTGTATAGGTTTGCAATAAAGCTTTGGCTGCGTTAAGTGAGAGGGGAGCCTTTGGGTTTCTCACATGACCATTCAATTTACCAAGATGGGGCAGTTCGTGAAAATCAGTCCTGGCAGGGGGAATGTGGAATGTATATCTGCCGCATTCTACAAGGACATCGGATTGCTGCTGGCTATTTCTTGGATTTTCTGAAAAGTGAAGACCAACTTTTTTGGCTTTTCCTTCATCAATTAATTTTTTTAGTGCTTCTTGTTTTAATCTATACAAATATTTGGGGTTAGTCGCTGTTTTTGCATGGCGGTTCACAATAAAGACTGCTTGAGCGAGGTTTTCGATGGTTAGACTTAGTTTTTTAAGGGGGTAATTTTGATCGGGATTCAAAATATGTTCTCCTTTCTTCTTTTAAAAACAACTTTATTATACCCTTTTTATTTTCGAGAAATTACTTTCTTTCAGTTAATTTCATTGTAAAATAGAAATACTAGAATGTAAAAACATTATTTTGAAAAATGGGAACTTTTTTACCTGAAGGATGATGATATGGATCGGAAAAATAGTTTTTTAATCAGTGAATTGGAATTTGGCAAAGCCAGCGTTAAAATCCGAAGAATTATTTTTGATATTATATTTCAATATATTCAAGATATGGTCTTTGTTATGAAGGTGGAAAAAGGCCCCTTCTTTCGTTATTTGTTTGTCAATGAAACCGGAATGATGAAAGCGAAAATATCAGATGAGGCCATTGGTAAAACGTTGCAGCAAGTTCTTCCGGTTGACATGGCTAATTTACTTCATAAAGAATATGAGAAAGTCTTAAAAAATAAAAAAGTTGCCATGTTTGACGATTTTTTCGATTTGGAAAGCGGAAATCGAGTTTATGGAGAAACCATTCTCACCCCGGTTTTCAATGAAAAAAACGAAATAAACTACATTGTAGCCGTCACGAGAGATATCACGGAATGGTCTATTGAGAAAAATAAAATTATGGAAAGTGAACAAAGATATCGTTCGATTGTTGATCATAACCTTGATGCTATCTTTACGCTCAGTCTGGAAGGAAAAATACTTGAAGCCAACCCGGCTGCGGCTCTATTGACAGGGTATACCGAAAAGCAAATGACCAATCGCTCGATATATGATATGATCAATGACCATGATCTTGAGGAATTTACGGGTCTTATCGAGAAAACCTGCTCAGGCTATGCCTTGGAATCTTTTGACTGCAAAATCATTCATTTAAAGGGGCACACTTTAATTGTTCAAATCAAAACCGTTCCTATTGTTATTCATGGCGCAATCAAGGGTTTATATCTCATATTGAGGGATTTAACGGAACAGGCAAAAAATATGGAACTGATCAACTATATGGCTTTTCATGATCAATTAACCGGACTGTATAATAGAAGAGCATTACTAGAACATCTAAATATACATATTCATGCTAATGCAGCAATAACAAAAGAATTTGCATTAATATCCATTGATTTGGACAGATTTAAACATTTGAATGATACACTGGGTCACTTGGCAGGGGACCAGGTCCTAAAAAGGGTAGCGGAAAGATTGCTGAGGTTCCAGCATAATCATTGTCATATTTATCGTTTAGGCGGGGATGAGTTTACGATTTTATTGCTGGATTCAGACCGCCATGCGGCAAACAGGTTTGTTCAAAAGGTATTTTCAGCCTTCTCTCACTCCCTTTATTTTAATTCGCAGGAGTATTTTATTTCTCCAAGCGTAGGTATTAGTATGTATCCTAATGATGGCAAGGATGCTGAAATGTTAATCCGGAACGCTGATGAGGCTCTTTTTCGGGTGAAGGAGAGAGGTAAAGCTCATTACCAATTTTACCGGACAGATATGAATTCAGTTTTTATGAATATTATTACGCTGGAAACACATTTAAGAAAAGCGATTGATAATAATGAACTGACATTGGTTTATCAGCCTCAGGTAGACATCGAAACGAAGGAAATAAAGAGCTTTGAGGCGCTGTTAAGATGGAATGACAAGGAGTTTGGCAATATTTCTCCAAGTGTATTCATTCCCTTAGCAGAGGATACTGGGCTGATTATTTCCATTGGATATTGGGTTATAGAAAATGCCTGCATGCAAATAAAAAGGTGGAATAACAAGGGCTATCATGATATCAGGGTTGCGATAAATATCTCGCCAAAACAATTTCTGCACCCAAATCTTGTTAATTTTATTCAATTGATGATTGAAAAGTATAACATCCATCCTAACTCTTTAGGGATTGAAATTACAGAAGGAGCAATAAGTGATACAAAGGAAACCATTCCAATTTTAAAGAAATTGAAGAAGCTGGGGATTATTATTTATGTCGACGATTTCGGAACTGGCTATTCATCGTTAAGCTATCTAAAGAAATTTCCAATTGATGTATTAAAGATTGATCAATCCTTCATAAGGGATATTCTAATCAATCAAAAGGATGCAGCGATTACAACGACCATCATTCACCTGGGAAAAAGCTTGGGGCTTGAAGTGGTTGCTGAAGGTGTTGAATCAAAAGAGCAGGCAGAGTTTCTAACTAAAGCAAAATGTCATAAAATTCAGGGCTACTATTATTCAAAACCGGTTCCTGCTGATGAACTGGAGCAAAGGTTTTTAGCAGTTCAAAATATAATGAAATAAACAGCAGGAAGAAAATCCTTATCCAAGTTGATAAGGATTTTTAGCTATTTTCCGCTTTAAACGTAAAGATTGTTAATTCCGGTTTTGCCATGAAGCGAAAGGGCAGACGGGTTGTTCCGATTCCCCTGTTAACATAAAGAGTTAAGGGGTTTTTACTGCCAATGGAATAAAGACCCTCAGGATATTTTCTCGCAAACGGGGGGGTGACCAGGGCTCCGATTAAAGGGATTTTTACCTGTCCTCCGTGGCTGTGTCCGCTGATTTGCCAATGAATTGGATATTGTGCTGCCGTATCAGCAAGGTCTGGAGCATGTGATAATAATACCGTAAATTTATCGTTTGGGACCTTTTTTAAGGCCAAAGGCAAATTTGGATGCCCCAGCATCGCATCATCGATCCCAACTATAAAAATGCTGCTTCCATCCTTATGTCTTACTGGAATGGAATCATTTAAAAGCACGGTAAAATTGGTGATATCCATAATATTTCGATAAATATCAGAACCATAGCCTCCGTGGTCATGGTTTCCGAAAATGCAGTATTTTCCCATTGGAGCATCCAATTTTTCCAATAGGTGGACCAGCTTATTCATCTCCGTATATTTATTTGGCTCGTCCATCAAGTCTCCAGTGAAAAAAATGAGATCCGGCCTATATTCATTGATTTGTTTAACTAATTTTTCAAACTGGGTTAAATTATAATGAAAACCAAGATGGGTATCACTGAATTGAATAATTTTGATGCCATCAAAGCTTTTTGGAATTAAAGGGTGCTTAATTTGCTGTTCCTGAATTTCAAGTAAAAATGGTTCAATTCGGCTGGCATAAAAATAACCACCCGAACTCAAGCCCAAAACGGTAAGGAATGAACCAAACGTTCTTTTCAGAAACATTCTCCTCGTTTGTTTTTTAGGCATTTTACCTCCAACCTATCATAATTACTTTCTCTAAATATAAGACATCACTAGTATTTTCGGTAAAAATTGCATTTATTGCAAGCAATAATATTGATTACTAAGTTTTTATTCAAAAATATATAATCCATGACTAAAAAATAAAGCAGCCTAATTATAGGCTGCCTCAATCTTATTTATAACTGACTGCACGGCAATTCAGTGCTTTCCACGAGGAGATGAATTGCTCCTTTCCTACTTTTACCTGTTTTTTTCCTGCGAGAGGATCATTTAAATAAACATGATTAGCATCATAGCCCACAAGAACCACTGCATGGAGATCAAGAGGCGTTTTGATGTATTGCTTCCCGTGATACCATCCTTCCCATCGGTCCGGAAGGCGGTAGTCGCCCGTCGTCCAGACAACGACCGGAAAACCCGCTGAGACATGTTCTAGGACCCGTTCGAACGGCTGATTGGTTAAGTTAACGGCTCTGCCTGGGAGCTTTTGATTAATTAACGCAATCATTGGCTCGTCAAAAACCGCATAACCTGCACGTCTCCCGGTCATATCACCGACAAAACCCTCAGAAGGATTACCCCAGCGTAAAATATCACCTTTCTCTGATTTAATGAGCGGGTCGGGATCTTTTTTAATGGAACGATACAGTTCCATTTTGTTCGTTTTCACACCCGCATATTGGAGCATCATCGCCAGGCTGGTCACTTCACAGCCATATTTAAGCTCGGGGTTTTGTCTTATTAATACTACATTCAGCATTGCTGATTCTTTTTTTAGCGGCCTGCTGACGGATTGTTCTTTCAAACCAGTTTGTTTAACGTTGATGACTTCATTGTTTAAATCATTTATTCTGTAAGGCTTTTCTGCCTTTTCATCATAGTTGCTGCAACCAAACATTGGAAGGATTGAAATTAACAAGCAAAGTTTTTTCAAAACTTGTCCTCCTTTTTGTCAGGCTTAACAATATGTTGTGATTGTTTTCACGGTGCTATGATGGTATCCTTTTGGAAAAGAACATGAAATCAAAATGTGCGTATTGTATGTGTAGTGAAATGAATCCTATGTAACATTTTTTGGGGGTACTTGGATGGATGCTTTGGAGATCCTTTCTAATCTTGATAATGTTTTTCCTTATTTCCAACCGATTTTCAGTGCCGAAGAACAGCGGGTAATTGCCTATGAGGTGTTGGGGAGATATATATCCGAAGAAAATATCATCAGCTTAGGTCCATTTTTTCGGGATAACCAAATTCCTGAAGAATATAAATTTGAAGTGGATCTTTTGTTAGTCAAAAAAGCACTTGATAAAGCTTTGGGCCTCGATGAGGATGTAAGCATATTTTTCAATCGGCATGCTGAATTATTAATGTACGGACATGGAGAGGCCTTCTTGCAAGAACTATTGGAATTTGAAGCTAAAGGGGTTAATCTGGAAAGGATTGTTCTTGAAACATCTGACAGGGGTTATCACGGGGATTTAGATCAATTTGACCATCTTCTGCAATATTATCGAACATATGGAATTAAAGTAGCGATTGCAACCATGGGCGGAGAAAGTCATTTTTTTGAACGAATCGGACAGCTTGAACCGGATATTTTGAAAATTAATTTAGCTGCACTTAAGTCGTCAGCGACCGGAATGAACTTTCATGATGTATTATTTTCAATCTCGCTTTTAGCAAGGAAAATAGGAGCGACACTTTTATTCGAAAATATAGAAATGAGTTATCAGCTGCAGTTTGCCTGGAGAAACGGAGGCCGCTATTACCAAGGTTTTTATTTACATCCGCCGGCATCGGATTTCATTGACAGGGATTTTTTAAAGCACCGTTTGAAGGAAAAATTTCATGATTTCATTTCATATGAAAAAAGAAAGCTGGAGGCTGTGTTTACGACTGCAGAGTATTTTCAATACAAGGTTCAAGAAATAGCAGCAAGAAATAAAAAAGCCGGGTATGGGGAACTATTCAAAGCATTGGTGAAAGAAATGAATCAAATTGCTTTTCGGATGTATATTTGTGACGGAGATGGTTTTCAAAAGTCGGCCAATATTTTTAAGGGTGAGAACGGCTGGTTATTGCAGGAGAAATACCTAAATAAGAACTGGAGCTGGCGGCCTTATTTTTTAGAAAATATTATTAAAATGAGAAATGAACGAAAGGGAATATTGTCTGATTTGTACAGCGATATTGAAACAGGGGAGACAATTCGTACTTTTTCTTTTCCAATCGATGAAAACGACTTTTTGTTTATCGATATTTCCTATCAATATTTATTTGAACATGAGCAATTACTGTAGAAAGGGTCTCAGGTCTATGAGGCCTAATTTTATTTTTTGAAAAAAAGTAGCCATTTTTTTTATTTTTGCTTGGACAAATAAGAGCATGTATTTTATTCTTTTAATATTGGCATATAAAATATGTGGGTTATTTATCATGAAAATAATCCATCAAGGATAGAATAATGCCAAATGAGAAACCTATCAGTAGATAGTTGGTTGTGTTTGAAAGGAGGACAAGCTTAATGTCACAGCTTCAAGGTATATTAACAAGGTTGAAAAACCTTCAAGAACAATCTAACAGTGGTGAGCCCGCACAGCGCTATTTCGAGGTGAACGGGGAAAGGAAATGCCAGGTAACATTTCATCCGAAAACGGAAACATTTGAACTCGAAGTCTATAACGAAAAGGAAAAACCAAAACGATATCAATTTGATAATATTGACATGATTACCATTGAAATCTTTGATTTAATTCAGTAGGAACCTCTAAGGTTCCTTTCTTTTTTTGTGAAGAAATTACTCTTTAATTTTAGCGCTGACCCTGAAAACTATGGTAGAATGAGTCTGAAGAAAAACAAACATTGAGGAGTTTTCGGCGATGATCAGTCTTCCTAGCTGGGAATTTTTAGAATTAACTGTGAAAGAACTAATGGTTCCATCTGAGCGGGTAGCTCATGTACAAATCGGCAACAATCTTGAACATGCTTTATTAGTGCTGACGAAAAGCGGGTATACCGCCATTCCAGTTTTGGATCCTTATTACAAGCTTCACGGCTTAATCAGCACTCCAATTATTATGGATTCAATTCTTGGACTTGAAAGAATTGAATTTGAAAAGCTGGAGAAAAAACGTGTGGAAGAAGTCATGAAAAAATCTATTCCGCGCATTAAAATTTCTGCATCGATCAACATCTGTCTGGAGTTGCTTGTCAATCACCCTTTTCTTTTTGTCGAGACAGAGGATGGATTTTTTGAGGGGATATTACCTAGAAGCACTGTTTTAAACCAATTAAATAAAATCGTAAAAAGATTTAAGAAATGAATGACGGGCCTCCAATAAGGGGGCTGTATTTTTTGGAATAAGGTCTTGAGGTGGTAGTATGGCCGATATTTTCGGTAAAGTATCTTCCGGGAGTTCTCCAATTAAGCAAACAAAAAGACCGCTTGTATTAGCTTCGGTCATGTTAGCGATGTTTATGGGGGCAATCGAAGCAACGATTGTTTCAACAGCGATGCCTGCAATAGTTGCTGACTTAGGAGGATTTAGGCTTTACAGCTGGGTTTTTTCTGCTTATCTGTTAATGAATTGTGTGACGGTTTTAATATATGGGAAACTTTCGGACCTATTTGGCAGGAAGCCGGTTCTTACCTTTGGAATTATTATGTTTTTATTTGGCTCAATTCTCTGTGGTTTTGCCAAATCCATGCAGATGCTGATTAGTTTCCGCTTTGTCCAGGGCTTTGGAGCAGGTGCTGTTACACCAATTGCTACAACGATTGTAGGGGATATTTATACCGCAGAAGAAAGGGCAAAGATTCAAGGGTATCTTTCAAGTGTTTGGGGAATCTCGGCAATCACTGGCCCGGCAGTTGGAGGGTTACTGGTACAATATGCAAGCTGGCATTACGTATTCTGGATTAATGTTCCGCTTGGAATTCTGTCATTAGTAGGCCTTTGGCTGTTTTTACATGAAAATATTGAGAAGAAAAAACATCAGATTGATTATTTTGGTGCTGTTCTCCTGACAATAGCCGTTTCCTCTGTCATGTATGTTCTGGTGGAAGGGGGAGGCCGCTGGTCTTGGGGATCCTGGCAGGTAATGATCTTATTGATTTTAACTCTCCTTGCTTTAATCGGGTTTGTTCTACAGGAAAGCAAGGCTGCTGAGCCTGTCATGCCGTTTTCAATCTGGAAAGAAAGGTCGATTTTTATTGCCAATATTACATCACTCACGACAGGAATTATTTTAATCGGAATATCAAGCTTTCTGCCTACATTTGTTCAGGGTGTTATGGAGCAATCGCCGATTACCGCTGGTTTTACCTTAACCATGATGTCCATTGGCTGGCCGATTGCCTCCACCCTTGCCGGCCGAATGCTGATGAAAATAGGCTACCGTAAAACCTCGGTGATCGGGGGAGTGTTTTTAATTATTGGCAGCTTTTTCTTTGTTACGATGACAGCCTCGATTGGACCTCTCTGGGCTGCTGCTGGTTCTTTTTTTGTCGGGGTCGGTATGGGGTTAACCTCCACGGCGTTTATTGTTTCGATCCAAAGTACTGTCGGCTGGCAGCAGCGAGGCATTGCTACGGCAGCGAATATGTTTATGCGAAATTTAGGCAACACCATTGGCGCTGCCCTTCTGGGAGGTATTCTAAATAACCGGATGGGTCATTATTTCCATCTTAAAAATCCTTCCCTTTCTGTAGACGATGCAAATTTTCTGCTAAAAGCGAGCGAACGGAATAATCTATCCGTATCTGTTCGCAGCATATTACAGGAAGGGTTGACCATTTCCCTCCACACTGTTTATTATGTCGTCCTTACATTTGCTGTTATTAGTTTGCTTTTCATTTTATTTATCCCGAAAAAGACCGGGGGCTCCATGTAATTTCAACGCCCAGGGCTTTTTAAAGGAGTTTTTTGATGACGTCATTATCAGAGTTTCAATTATTATCTGTTCTTGCTCAAGAAATGAACATGCGAAAAGCAGCGGAACGGCTGTTTGTCAGTCAACCTGCCCTTTCCCAGCGTTTGCGATCAATCGAAAAAGAATGGGAAACAAAATTATTTATCCGCTCACAAAAGGGACTGACATTAACCCCCGCCGGAGAAAAGGTAATAGAGTTTGTTAATGATGTACTTAAAAGCCAGGAGAAGGTTCGTGAGACCATTCATTCCCTGCAGGCCGGGGTGTCAGGCACCCTGAAAATTGCTGTAGCTTCGATTGTCGGCCAAAACTGGCTGCCGCAAGTTTTAAAGAAATTTATTGACCGCTATCCGCAAGCGAAGATTTCTTTAGTTACAGGGTGGAGCAGTGAAATATTGCGTTGTTTATATGATGATCAGGTTCAGATTGGGATTATTCGCGGTATACCAGACTGGAAGGGGGTAAAGGTACATCTTTTTGATGATCCTCTCTATTTAGTTGACAGGGAAATTACAAGGCCCGAACAAGTGCTTGAGACAGATCGTCCTTTTATTCAATTTAAGAGCGACTCAAATTATTTCCAAGAAATTCAGGATTGGTGGATGACGAATTTTAAATCTTCCCCGAAGAGGACAGTTGTAGTTGATCAAATCGAAACCTGCAAGCAAATGGCTCTTAATGGAATTGGCTACGCCATTTTGCCTGCTATTACCTTAACGAAGCAGGAAAGGGATATTTTCAAAATTCCTCTTTTAGATGAGAATAATGTCCCTTTAAAGCGGGATACGTGGCTTTTAGGTTACGAGTCGGCCTTTCAATTAAAGCAGGTTCAAGCGTTTGTTGAGCTAATCAAGGAACATATTTCTGAATCATAGATTGCATAATGTTATTTTTCTTGTATTCACTACTCTTGTTTGTTAAAGTATTTTTTAGTAAACATAAGGGGGCTCATTTATGAACATGATGGATGCTAATGAAATTATTTCTTTTATTCAAAATAGTAAAAAATCTACTCCGGTAAAAGTTTACTTAAAGGGTAAACTGGAAGGCATTGATTTTGGCAGCGGGGCAAAGAGTTTTATTAACGGGAGTACAGGTGTAGTTTTCGGTGAATGGTCGGAAATTAACGATGCATTAGAAGCAAATAAAGAGAAAATTGAGGATTTTGTTATTGAAAATGACCGCCGCAATTCAGCCATTCCATTATTAGATACAAAGCATATAAATGCGCGGATTGAGCCGGGCGTCATTATTCGCGACCAAGTTGAAATTGGCGATAATGCGGTTATAATGATGGGGGCTGTTATTAATATTGGCGCCGTAATCGGTGAAAAAACAATGATTGATATGGGGGTTGTCCTTGGCGGCAGAGCAACTGTCGGGAAGAACTGCCATATTGGAGCTGGAACCGTTTTAGCCGGCGTGATTGAACCGCCATCTGCCAAACCGGTTATCGTCGAGGATGATGTCCTGATTGGTGCAAACGCCGTTGTCCTTGAAGGAGTAACAATTGGTAAAGGGTCTGTTGTTGCGGCTGGTGCAGTTGTAACGAAGGATGTTGCCCCTTATACGGTTGTAGCAGGAACTCCTGCTCGAAAAATAAAAGATATTGATGAAAAGACGAAATCCAAAACTGAAATTATGCAGGAGCTTCGTCAGCTATAATTGTTGACTTTTTAAGAAAGCGTGGATGCTGTCCACGCTTCTTTTTAAAAAAGGAGAGATAGATGTTGAATCCATTTGTTCAAATTCGCCGGGATCTTCACCAAATCCCTGAGCTTGGCTTTCAGGAATTTAAAACACAGGCCTATATACTTTCCTATCTTCAGTCTTTAAATCAAGAGCGCTTCTCTTTTAAAAAGTGGAAAACAGGTCTACTAGTGAAAGTACATGGACAAAATCCAAGAAAAACAATCGGGTACAGAACGGATATTGATGGCCTTCCTATTACAGAAGAAACAGGTTTGTCGTTTTCATCAACACATGTGGACCAAATGCACGCCTGCGGTCATGACCTTCATATGAGCATAGCGCTCGGCGTGCTTACTCATTTTGTAGACCATCCTATCCGTGATAATCTTGTATTTGTATTTCAGCCTGCCGAGGAGGGGCCGGGAGGAGCGGAACCGATGTTAAAATCGGCAGAAATGCGGGAGTGGATGCCTGATATGATATTTGCTCTCCATATTGCCCCGGAATATCCTGTTGGTACGATTGCTTTAAAAGAAGGCTTATTATTTGCTAATACATCTGAATTGTTCATTGACCTTAAAGGAAAAGGGGGACATGCTGCATACCCTCATCATACGAATGATATGGTCATTGCCGCCTGCACGCTCGTTACCCAGCTTCAAACAATCATCTCAAGAAATGTAAACCCATTGGATAGTGCTGTCATTACCATTGGCAAAATCACTGGGGGAACAGTGCAGAACATTATTGCAGAAAAAGCAAGGCTTGAAGGAACGATCCGGACACTTTCGCCGGAATCCATGGAAAAAGTAAAAAAGCGGATTGAAGCTATCGTCAAAGGGGTTGAGACTGGTTTTGAGTGTGAGGCGGTAATTGATTATGGTTCCATGTACCATCAAGTATACAATACAGAATCCATCACAAGAGAGTTTATCGATTATATTCAAAAAGAAACGGATGTTCAAGCTATTAAATGCCAGGAAGCGATGACAGGGGAGGATTTTGGTTATATGCTGAAGGAAATCCCTGGTCTCATGTTTTGGCTTGGTGTCGATTCTCCCTATGGATTGCACCATGCAAAACTAAACCCGAGTGAAGATGCAATCGAGACTGCAATTAGATTATTGTTGGGTTTTCTTACTTACAAGGGAAACTGAATTAGAGTCGTTTCATTTTGTTCTTCATGTTAATCATGCTAAAATTATATTGGACAAAAGGAATATGTTACATATATTCGTTTAATATCGGACGATAAGGGTAAAACTTATGAGTGGGAAATTAAGAATATAAATAATAATTAGTCCTTAATTAAAATAATTATAATTTAATATTGACTAAAAAGTAGTTTTTCCCTATAATAAAAAATATGAAAAGGATAGCAAATAGGAATTGCTATAAAACTTATTTAATTCATTATTTTGGAGGGATTTATTATGCCAGAACGTATCGTAAGTAAACAAGCTCCACGTTTTGAAATGGAAGCTGTAATGGCAAACAAAGAATTTGGAAAAGTTAGCCTTGAAGAAAACATGAAAAATGATAAGTGGACAGTATTGTTCTTCTACCCAATGGACTTCACTTTTGTTTGTCCTACAGAAATCACTGCCTTGTCAGACCGCTATGATGAGTTTGAAGATCTTGATGCAGAAGTAATCGGTGTCTCCACGGATACTATCCACACACACTTAGCATGGATTAAAACAGACCGCAAAGAAAATGGTCTTGGCGATTTGAAATATCCTTTAGCCGCTGATACAAACCATGTTGTATCCCGTGATTATGGCGTATTAATTGAAGAAGAAGGTATTGCCCTTCGCGGATTATTTATCATTGACCCTGAAGGCGAATTAAAATATGCTGTTGTTCATGATAACAATATTGGCCGCAGTGTTGATGAAACCCTTCGTGTACTTCAGGCATTACAAACCGGTGGTCTTTGCCCGGCAAACTGGAAGCCTGGACAAGCTACCATCAGCGAATAATTTTTAATCAAACAAGATAGACCTAACCTTTTATAGTGTTAGGTCTTTTTGATAGGGAGGAAGAGCAATGAAATTACGTGAATCGATGCCGGAATTAACCGGTGCAGCCGAATGGTTAAATGGGCAGGTAACAAAAGAGGAATTAGTGGGAGAGAAACCAACATTGATTCATTTTTGGTCAATCAGCTGTCATCTTTGTAAGGAAGCAATGCCACAGGTTAACCAATTTCGCGATCAATATAAAGATAAATTAAATGTCGTGGCTGTGCATATGCCAAGATCGGAAAATGATTTAAATATTGAAGAAATCAAGCAAGTGGCAGCTGAACATGGGATTCTGCAGCCAATCTTTGTAGATAGCGAACATAAATTGACGGAAGCATTCGAAAATCAATATGTACCTGCTTATTATGTATTTGATAAAGATGGCAAGCTCCGCCATTTCCAAGCTGGCGGAAGCGGTATGAAAATGCTCGAAAAACGTGTGAACCGCGTTTTGGATGAACTGGAAAAAACAGAATAAATTATCTTCAAGACTGCTCAATTTTTTATTTTGTCTTAATCAAAAATATCGATTTTTATAAATTGATTGTCTCTGCTAACTGGCCTGTTGATCTCCGCTCCAATCAACAGGGAAGCAAATCAATAAATGCAACACACTTTTTCCAGCCTGGCTAAGTGTGTTGCAATCTTTTTTATCTTTTGACTGGCTGCAGTAAGGAGAGCCTGTTCACTTACATTTTTCGATCCCCGTAACCGGCAGTAGCGAAGCCCATGCAGCTTTTTGAGTCTACGAAGCTTCGCTCCATTTTTTCCGCTTTAAATTTATAAAGCATTTTCCCGATTTAGATAAGCGTTTAACCTTGTGTTCCTCCCATACATAGTCTCTACTTCCACTTCTTCTTTTGAAAACTTATGTTTATTGGAGTTGCCTTTAAATGAGCTGAATCCGTAAATAAAACACGAGCACCAACCATTTTGTGATTCATTGCCTAGAGAACAATTTCATCAAAAATATCCTGAAAGATATCAGTATTTTTAAAACGGTGTTGACGATTCCAACTAATTGTAGAGTGATCCGAAGCGTGGAATTTCAATCCTAAAAACCAGCGGTGGGCGATATTCATTTTTATTTCTCTTTCTAGTTGTCTCTCGGAACGAAGTCCGTAAAGATAACCAATAAACATCTTTTTAAAAAGAATAAAGTGTTCAGAATAACGGGTTCTATTTAGGGGGACAAAATAAGCAAATCACATATAAAATCGCACAACTTTTCGCAAAAGGCCATTGATTTAGTCAAAGCCTACTCAGAATACACAGATTACACCGAGAATGAAGTTGTGGAGTATTATTTAAACTGCATTCGAGAAGATAAAAAGATTAAAAAATGGGTATTAAAAAAGCGAAACAATAAAGTTTTTTAAACCCAAGAAAACCCAAAAAAGTAGAAATTAACAGAAGAAACTATTTGGGAGTTTTGTTGAACAAGTTGTAAATTTAACATTTTAAAGTAAGAGCATTTCTTTGTAATAAGAAATGCTTTTTGTTTTTGTCAAAATTAAAAGGATATTTCAATAAAAATAATAATATATTGAAAAACAATATGTAATTATTGCGAAACGATAAACCATATGTTAAATTTATATTGTCATTATATTAGTGAGGTGTTTTAAATGAATGTTAGACGAGGTTCAACCACTTTCTTAAAGGTAATTATTTTTCTAGCTGGAATTGCAGTGCTTGCTTTATGTATATTTTTAGTGCCCCATATGGCGAATTTCGCATCAAAATTGTATCCAAATATTGCCCCAATGAAATATCTTGTTTTCATCGTGATGTATGGAGCGGCTGTGCCTTTTTACTTTGCTCTCTATCAGGCTTTCAATCTTTTACGGTACATTGACGAGAACACAGCTTTCTCAGAATTATCTGTAAATGCGTTAAAGAACATAAAGTGCTGTGCGATTACAATCAGTGGTTTGTATGTATTAGGTTTGCCACTCTTTCATTTTATAGCGAAGAAAGTTGACCCTCCTATTGGATTAATGGGACTCATCATCATTTTTGCTTCGTTGGTTATCGCCGTTTTTGCTGCTATCCTCCAACGGCTTCTACAAGAAGCGATTAACATAAAATCAGAAAATGATTTGACGGTCTGAGGTGGATGATATGGCAATTATTATTAATATTGATGTGATGTTAGCAAAACGAAAAATGAGCGTAACGGAGCTTTCGGAGAGGGTTGGAATTACTATGGCGAATCTTTCCATTCTGAAAAATGGGAAAGCAAAAGCGGTTCGTTTTTCAACATTAGAAGCGATATGTAAGACTTTGGATTGTCAGCCAGGTGATATTTTGGAGTACAAAAGCGACGAAGACACTCAATAAAAACAGATAACAAATTTATTTAACTACCCGGAGTCGATAGAGAATTTAAGGGATAGCTTAATTGCTATCCCTTCTTTGCGTTTATTGATGTAATTTACTTTGAGAATTGCATTGAAATTAGTGACAAAAAATATGATGTGATTTGCAATGTTTGCACCTCAAAAGGGAACCCGTTAGAATTTTGTCCAAGCTCCTTTTGTCGTTAATAATATTGACAAAATGTCTGTTGATTCGTTACTCATT
>CAYNUT010000052.1:0-14938 GCA_964400595.1 uncultured Neobacillus sp.
AAGACACATTATTAAAAATCGCACGATCACCGAAACCGTGACTTAAATTTTGTACGTTTAATACGCTCATTTTTTTAACTCCTTATCTAATGTCACATGTGGATATCTTACTAGATTTTGGCTGCTTTTTCTATCTTGAGGTTATTTTTTTGTGAAAAATGTAATTTGATTTTTGGGCTAAATTGAAGTCTGCCCCATCTTAATAAAATGAGATTATTGAATAATATTTTCTTGGGCGAATAACAATTGGGTAAGAGTCTATTATACAACCGAATCAGGAGGTAAGATAGGAGTTATTCTCATGTGGGAATAACTGTAGAATATGGAATTGGTTGAGTTCTAAACTAAAGTTTTTTTAAAACAAGTGTAAACTCTTCAACACCCCACGTGTTGCCGTATACACTCCGCACTGTGGAGTGCTGTTCACTAATTGTTAGAAAAGACTCATTATAAAAATTTCAGATGTGCCTTGTGTAATATGCCTTCCTTTTTGGAAGGTTTTTATTTATAAAACGTGCAGAGTGAAACCCTTTTTTTTACATCTCGAACCATTTTTTAAGTAGATTAATTTCTATAATCTCACTCTAAAATGAAATGAAGAGAAACATGGATTTAAATAACTATCATGATATAATAAATAAAATAAATATTATAAGATTGGGTTGAAAGTATGGCTACAAGAAAGATATTTAATTCTTTACAGGTAATTAGAGCGCTATCTGCAATTTTGATAGTGGGACATCATGTTGCGTTGTATATAAACGATTCATCATTATCGATGTTAAATAAAATATTTTTTAAGGGCTGGGTTGGGGTTGATGTTTTTTTTGTTCTAAGTGGTTTTTTATTGTATTACACTTCGTACAAAAAAATCGGACAAAAAGATCAATGTATGGAATTCCTATTTAAACGTTTAAGCAGGATTTACCCCGTGTATTGGATAGTCCTAACAGCAGTTCTTATCATCTGGCCTTCATATTTCGGTGGAAATTTTCGGATAATGGATATTATCAAGAGTTACTTGTTAGTGCCACAAGAACAATTACCGATATTGGGTGTGACATGGTTTTTATCATATATTGTATTTTCTTATCTTATATTCGCTATTTTAATTTATTTTAATAAGAAAATATCGTATACATTAATTTTTGCTTGGGTTTTAGGAGTGCTGCTCAATTCATTCGGAGTTATTAATACTACTAATTTTTATGTTGATTTTATATTCTCTAACCATTTTATTGAAATTATAGCCGGTTGCCTAATAGCTTTTATGTTTATTAAAAAGCCAGTTAAAAAACCTATTTTCGCTATTTTAATTGGATGTATTATTTTTCTTTTAGTATTTTATCGAATTATAGGTGGAGCTATTTTAAGGAATTCGACAGAAAGTATGTTTCTTTTCTCTTTGGCGGTTGGATTGATTATTTTGGGTTGTGCGTCATATGAATTCAGTCATGACATAACTTTTCCTAAAAGTGTTTTAGCGATAGGCGATGCCTCGTATGCTATTTATCTAACACATTTTAATATTTTAGCGTTTACTGATATCTTAAATAAGAAATTAGGTTTTCATTCAATAGCAGAATTTTTATACCATACAATTATTTTGATCCTTCTAGGTATTGTTTTCTATTATCGAGTGGAAAAGCCAGTTATCAATTGTATTAATATACTAAATTCACACAAAAAAAACACAAGGTTAATAGCTGCAGTAAAAAAGAGTTCAGCCGCTTAGACGAACAAGTGGCTGGCCTTCTGGGGAGTTTTTGGCAAAACCCCCCAGAAAATATTACGAACAAAACTCAAACTTAGTACCAAGATTCATAATCATTTCATAAGGTTTTACGATGAACGGGGCATTTGCCCTGTTTTTTTTGGCCGATCGGAGAGTAAACTTTCCTATCAGGCATAAATTCAACTACGCCTCTGTCTTCGTCCTAACAGACTCGCCAATCGGCGAGTTTTCATTTATGAAAAAGTTTTCCATACATGGGGTGGGAGAAATCCGCTCATGAATGTTTTATGCCATTTTTCTTCTTTACATTTTCTTTCCAAATAATATAAAGCTCAGCTGCAAATAAATAAATTGACATGTAAATTTATTAAAAGTATAATTTAAACATAAGTTTATTTTTCAAACAAAAGTTTAATATAATATTTAGCTATTTCCATGATGAAATGGGGTGAGTTTGTGCCTGAAAAAATGACGGAGAAAGAGCAATTGATTTTTGAACTAATTCGCAAGAACCCCTATGTGTCGCAGCAGGAACTTGCGGAAATACTAGGCTTATCCCGACCGTCCGTTGCCAATATGATTTCAGGGTTAATGAGGAAAGGAACGATTCTGGGTAGAGCCTATGTTTTAAATGAAACACAGCGTGTTATTTGTATTGGCGGGGCTAATATGGACCGTAAATTCCATATCAAGGACAAAGCCCAATTAGGCACTTCCAATCCGAGTTACGTTACCCAGAATGCAGGCGGGGTTGCCCGGAATATCGCTGAAAACCTTGGCCGGCTTGGGCTGGAAGTATCCTTGATTTCGGCAAGCGGGGCAGACACGGACTGGTCATTTATTGAAGAATCATCATCACTCTACATGAACTTAGAAACAGTAACCAAGTTTCCTGAAAAATCAACAGGTTCCTACACAGCGGTTTTGGATTCGAACGGAGAATTAGTGATTGCGCTCGCAGATATGGAAGTATATGAAATGGTTACTCCTGAATTACTGCGAAAACATGATGTTTTACTCAGCCGTTCAAAATGTATCATGGTCGATTTAAACTGCCCGAAGGAAACCGTTCAGTTTTTATGTCATTTCGGAAAAAGCCATGAAATACCGATTGTCATCATCCCTGTTTCATCCCCTAAGATGAGCCGATTGCCGGATGATTTAGCTGGCGTTACCTGGCTCATAACCAACCGGGATGAATCAGAAACCTACTTTAATAATGAAATTAAAAATGAGGCTGATTGGAAGAAGGCTGTAGAAAATTGGCTTTCACTTGGGATTGGCAATGTGGTTATTACAAACGGTAAGGCTGGTTCCATGATTGGGAATCAGGAAGAGGGAATCTTCCATGTGCCCCCGATTGAAACGAAGGAAATTGTCGATGTAACAGGAGCAGGGGACGCCTTTTCCTCCGCTGTCATTTACACCTGGTTAGAAGGAAAAACATTAATCGAAATTGCCAAAGCCGGCAGTTTGAATGCATCTAAAACACTTCAGTCACCTTATACCGTCCGGCAGGAATTATCAGCAGAACAACTACAAAAAGACATGGAGGAATTATCGTGAAACAATATCTTACATTCTCTGAAGAAGTACAAGCTGCCAAGGAGCAAGGCAAACCGATTGTTGCCTTGGAATCTACGATTATTTCACATGGCATGCCTTATCCTCAAAATGTGCAAACCGCCCGCGAGGTGGAACAGATTATTCGTGATAATGGTGCTGTTCCGGCAACCATTGCAATCGTTGATGGAAAAATCAAAATCGGTTTATCTGATGAAGAGCTGGAAATGTTCGGCAAAAGCTCTGGTGTAGCAAAAGCCTCCAGACGTGATTTGGCCTATCTCATCGCTACAAAAAAACTAGGGGCAACAACAGTTGCAGCAACGATGATTTGTGCTGAAATGGCAGGAATTAATATTTTTGTTACAGGAGGAATTGGCGGTGCGCACCGGGGTGCCGAGACCACCATGGATATTTCTGCGGACTTAGAAGAACTTGGGCAAACAAATGTGGCTGTCATTTGTGCAGGAGCCAAATCGATTCTTGATTTAGGATTAACGCTGGAATATCTTGAAACAAAAGGTGTACCGGTTATCGGTTATCAAACAGATGTTCTCCCAGCCTTCTATACACGCAAGAGTGAATTCCCATTAAACGTCAGTGCAAATGATGTCGAAACCATCGCCTCTACATTAAAAGTAAAATGGGATTTAAACCTAAAAGGCGGAGCAGTTATTGCCAACCCAATTCCTGAAGAACACGCCATGGATGAAAAAGTGATCAATGATGTCATTGAAGCCGCTTTAAAAGAAGCAGAAGAAAAACACATTACCGGTAAAGAAGTAACGCCATTCTTACTTGGCAAAGTTAAAGAACTAACAGAAGGTAAAAGCCTGGATGCAAACATTGCTTTAGTGAAAAACAATGCCATTGTTGGAGCAAAACTAGCGGTAAGTTTTAATGAATTGAATAGATAATAAAAAAAGCTGAAATATCCCAAAAGAAAAAATGGTATATTTCAGCTTTTTTTTTGCAGTCAGATTTTTGGGTCGTGGAAAATATTAACTGTGTGTAAATATTAAAATATATGTCGTTTAATGTCGAAAAAAGATATATAATCATCTTTAATATGATGATTATTGGATTTATTTCTCCAGATGCTATTGGTCCAGTATTGGGAAGTACAAATACGCGGAATAGATTGGTGGTGTGCTGGGTTGTTGGAAAAAATACATGATAAAACGATGGAAAAATATGAAAATCAGCAGGAGCTATTTGTAGAATTATATCCAGAACCAATCTTAATTCATAGAGAAGGGAGTATCCTGCACGCAAATCAAGCTTGCGTAAACATATTGGGAGCTTCCTCGCTAATGGAACTATTAGGTAAGTCCATCCTCGATTTCTCGTCTCCGGAATATAAAGATATTGTTGAAAAGCGAATTCGTCAGTTAAATCAACCTGGAGTTGTTGTTACCCCCACTGAAGAGAAAGTTATACGATTAGATGGAAAAGTAATTGATGTTGAAGTCAGGGGAATATCTTTAAATATTGACGGAAAACCCTCTTACTTTATGATATTTCACGATTTAACGAGTAAGAAACAGGCAGAGAAAACTCTCCGTCAAAGTGAGGAAAGGTATAGGCTGATTGCGGAAAATATGACAGACCTCGTTTGTCTCATTGATCGGAATGGCTTGTTTAAGTATGCTTCTCCCTCCCATGTAACGGTGTTAGGTTTCCCAAGCGAAACCTATGAAGGAAAATGCGGGAAAGATTTCCTGCACAAGGATGACTTTAAACATGTGCGAAAGCATTTAGTTGACATTGCAGCAACCAAAAAAAGCGGAGTATTTAATTTTCGCTTCAATAACATTAAAGGAAATTGGATATGGCTAGAGGCGAAAGCAACCCCCATTTATGATGAAAAAGGGATTTTTGAGCATTTTCTTGTGGTTTCCAGGGATATTACAGAAAGAAAAATGTATGAGGAAAGATTAACCTACTTGGCATTTCATGATACGCTGACTGGACTGCCGAATCGCAGACTATTTAAACAGCGGCTGGAGCAAGCGTTAAAGGAAGCGGAGCGCTATGAACGGAAAATGGCAGTCATGTATTTGGATATAGATAATTTTAAGCATGTCAATGACACTTTAGGTCATGATATGGGGGACGAACTTCTCAAACAATTGGCTCAAAGGGTAAAAGAGTGTCTTAGAGAAAGTGATACTATCTCAAGACAAGGAGGAGATGAGATTACGATCTTACTCCCTGAGATTTCAAATGAACGGGATGCGATTCAAATCGCTAATCGAATTATTAACTCTCTTCGAGAACCTTGGTATATAGGGGAGCTTGCCTTTAGAGTGACCTCAAGTATAGGAATAGCTTTTTACCCAAATGGTGGAAAAACAAGGCGTGAATTGATGAAATCTGCGGACATAGCTTTATATGAGGCTAAGGAAAATGGGAGAAACAATTGTAAGATATATTCCTTAGAAAATGATATTGAAATAAAAGGATTCAAAGATGATGAAATATATAATTGCTTTTTAACCACAAGCCGAAAGGAAAATCAGGATCAGCCTGAATAACCTTCGGTCTTTTTTTTGTCATCTTGAATTTTGGAAAAATGTACAGGGAAAATATTTCACGGATAAAATTTTTAAAACACTTTTACTGGTATTTGTGATACTATTTTCCTTAGGATACAAAAATAGGAAATATGTAATGATAAATTGTTATTAACAGAGTTTATCGGCAGACCGTAAATTAGGTTATTAGAATAAGAAGACTCTTAATAGATAAAAAAAATCAGGAGTTCAAAATGCAGTATTTTGTAAATCGTAGAGAATTCGGCCGTGTGAATTTTAAGGAACCAATTATGGCATCCATTGAACGTTCAACCTCTTCCTTTCATTACGATATTAATGCAATAGGGGAAGCGGTTATATATGTTATTGATATGAGTGCCGGGGGTCTAAGGTTTGTCAGTAAAACAGAGTTTATGGTAAATTTTTTAACCCTTTATAAGATAAAGTTAAAAATAAACAGTAAAGACATTGTTGTACTTGGGAAAATAATCCGAAAAAGAAAACTCATGAATCATTTTTTTGAATATGGAGTTCAATTTTACTTTAGGTATAATGAACAAAAAAGTTAAAAAATAACAAAAAGCATATCTAAGGTATTTTTCAATAGTACCTGGGACACGCCTTTTTCAATAGATAAGAAAGTAACAAGGAAATCTGATGGATGGTATATCTGACTGAAACCTTTAGATAATTTCCGATAATTTGGTATAATTGTATTAACAAGGATTATTTCAATAAAATAAATTTAAAAATGAGAGTGCAGCTTTTCACTTCTTGTTCTTTGGCATTGGGCATGAGTCTCGCACGCCTTATAACTAAGAAGGGGAAAGCTTTTTTCTTTTGTCATTCATCCTATGTTTAGGCATGGAAATAATTTTTTAGAAAGGATTTGAGACAGGGATGGATAAAACGATATTAGAAAAACTTCTAAATGATCTGGCGCAGTTTAAACAAGGTTTAGGAGATAAGAATGTAAAACAGTTTCAAATAGAGCTATTAGAACATGCCATTAAACGATTGGGTTCTTATTCGGGGGACTGTCAGGAATGCGCAAAACACCTGGTAGAGTTAATTAGTCATTTTGAGAAACTCAAAAACAAGAGCGGCCAATTTGAGAAAATGGATTTGAAGGAACATCGGACTCTGGTGAATTCCGCCATTGCCCATTTGCAAAAAGAACATAAATTAGTAACTCCGGGCTACTACATGACTTTATACATGTCAATGGGAATGAGCATTGGTTTGATTTTTGGTCTGCTATTATTTGATAATATTGCGTTGGGTTTATCGATTGGGATGCTATTTGGATTAGTAATAGGAATGGCGGTGGATGGAGACGCAAAGAAAAAGGGACTAACAATCTAGTTATTAATAATCTTCAAAAACAGGAACCTCTAAATTGTAAAGGTTCCTGTCGCATTTTAATTACACCCAGTTTGTGTGAAAGACTCCTGCTAAATCACGGCGTTCATAGGTATGAGCGCCAAAATAATCGCGCTGTGCCTGTAAAAGATTGGCGTTGGAATTGCCTGTCCGGTAACTGTCGTAATAGGAAAGAGAAGCACTTAAACATGGGAACGAGATGCCTGATTGAATGCCCTCACAAACTACTTTTCGCAATCCCGTCTGATATTCTTTCACTTTGTCGGAAAAATAAGGTGCGATTAATAAATTGGCCAGATTCGGCTGCGCTTGATAAATTTCGCTTATTACATTTAAAAATTCGGCCCGAATGATGCAGCCGCCGCGGAAAATAAGGGCGATATCCTTTAAAGGCAAATCCCATCCGAGAAGCTCGGAAGTCATTTTATATTGCGTAAAGCCTTGTGCGTAGGCACATATTTTTCCCATATATAATGCCTGCCTTATGTACTCGATCCACAATTCCTTATCTAAATCCTGCTGCTCAACATCTGGGCCTGCTAAAATGGAACCTGCTAAAACTCTTTCTTCTTTTAAAGAAGATAAGTAACGGGCAAATAAAGATTCCGTAATAATTGATGCAGGAATCCCGTTATCGATGGCTTGAAGGCTCGTCCATTTACCTGTTCCTTTTTGCCCGGCTTTATCAAGAATCACATCAATTAGCGGCAAGCCCGTTAATTCATCCTTTTTCTTTAAAATCTCTGCGGTGATCTCGATTAAATAACTTTTTAGTTCACCCTGATTCCATGCTGCAAAGATGTCAGCAATTTCATTAACTGGCAAGCGCAGCTTTTCTCTCAAAAAAGTATAGGCTTCTGCGATTAATTGCATATCGGCATACTCAATTCCGTTATGTACCATTTTGACAAAGTGTCCTGCTCCTTTTGGACCAAGATAAACACAGCAAGGGTCACCATCAACCTGTGCTGCTATTTTTGTAAGAATAGAAGAGGCTATTTCATAGTCACCCTGATCACCGCCAGGCATGATTGACGGTCCATTTAAAGCCCCGACTTCGCCGCCGGAAATACCAATCCCTAAATAACCGATACCTTTAGACTTTAACTCATCATATCTCCGTTCCGTATCTTCGAAATGGGAGTTGCCGCCGTCCATGACGATATCGCCTTCATCAAGGAAAGGAACTAATGAATCTATCACCGAATCAACTGGGCTGCCTGCTGTGACCATGAGAAAGATCTTTCTTGGTGTTAATAAGGACTGAACAAAATCTTTTATTTCATAGTATGGATGGATAGACTGTCCTTCACTTTTTTGCACAAGCTGATCGGTCAAATCCCTAGTATAATTATAGACAGCAACTTGTTCTCCTTTGCCTGCCATGTTTAAAGCGATATTACTGCCCATTACTCCTAAACCAATAACACCGATTGTGTTATGCATATATTCCATCTCCTGTTTTAATAGATTAATAGGCAGTAGTCCCCTCACTTAAATTAATAGGGGTTCTACTGCCTGAACGATTAAATTTGTAAAATAGTTTTTTCTTTAGGTACTACCCATACGAGAATTCGAAATTTCCAGTTTATACTACTAAACTTAGTAATAGAACAAATCCTAAACCGGACACCGAAATAATCGTCTCAAGCAATGTCCATGTAGCAAATGTTTCTTTCATGCTTAAGCCAAAATATTCTTTGAACATCCAGAAACCAGCGTCATTAACGTGTGAAGCAATTAAGCTGCCTGCTCCAGTGGCAAGTACCACTAATGCCAAGTTAACGTCAGAATGGCCTAACATCGGGAGGACTAAACCAGCAGTTGTTAATGATGCAACGGTAGCCGAACCCAATGAGATCCGTAAAATTGCCGCGATAATCCAGGCAAGTAAAATCGGTGAGATGGAAGACCCTTTGAATAATTCGGCAACATAGTCACCAACATGGCCATTAATTAATACTTGTTTGAAGGCACCGCCTCCGCCGATAATTAAAAGCATCATCCCAATATGCGAGATGGCTGTTGAACAAGAATCCATCACTGTTTTAATTGGAATATTTCTTGCCAATCCCATTGTATAAATAGCCACTAATAAAGAGATTACCATGGCAGGCGATGCACCGCCAATAAAACGAATTATAGCTAGTAAAGTATTATCTGCAAATCCCATTGTTTTTTGAAGTAACGTCATAATGGTAGCAATCGACATTAAAATAACAGGAAGCATTGCCGTAAATACACTGATTCCAAAACCTGGAGTATCTTCAAGTTTAAATACTTTTTGTTCACCTAAAGAAGCAATATTACCAGTTTTCTCAAATGATTCAGGGACCAATTTTTTAGCAAGCTTTGTAAATAATGGTCCGGCGATAATGACAGTTGGAACGGCAATTATAAAACCGTAAAGTAATACTTCACCAAGATCTGCACCAAATTCACCCGCAATGGTGGTTGGTCCCGGATGCGGCGGTAAAAAGCCGTGTGTGACAGATAAAGCTGCTGCCATTGGAATACCGAGATATAGAATAGAAACCTTTAATTGTTTAGAAATGGCAAAGACAATAGGAATTAATAAAACGAGTCCTACTTCAAAAAATAAAGCGATTCCAATAATGAATGAAGCAGCCACTACTGCCCACTGAATATTTTTTTCGCCAAATTTATTAACCAGAGTCATCGCAATCCGCTGCGCGCCCCCTGAATCCGCGATTAATTTACCCAGCATGGCACCTAGGCCGAAGATTAGAGCTATATGTCCCAGTGTCCCGCCTAATCCAGCTTCAATCGTTGCGATGATTTCGTCTAATTTCATCCCAAGCGCTATGGCCACTCCGAATGAGACAATGATAAGTGAGACAAAGGTGTTTAATTTAAAGCCCATGATTAATATGAGTAAAGCTAAAATACCTATTGCGACAATGATTAATGGCATTGTACTTCCCCCTAAGTTATCTAGTTGTGTTGATTAAGCTTCTTTGATAATTGGCAATTCGGTTATAGTCATCTTCTAATACCCGGGACAAGTTGATGAAAATCGGCAGCAATTTTCGATATTCCTTTGCAGCATCCTCCTTTGGAGTATGGTTGTGAGTACTGCCGATCATTTCAGATACAACCTCAAACGAATCAATTTTTCCGGCAGCATACAGACCTAAAATACAGGCACCTAGACAGGAACTTTCATAACTCTCCGGAACAACTACTTCTAAATCAAAAATATCTGACATCATCTGCCGCCAAACATCAGATCTTGCGAAGCCGCCAGTTGCCTGAATCCTGGTCACAGGCCCTTCCATACATTCAATTAATGCCAGAAATACTGTATATAAATTGTAAATAACACCTTCCAGGGCTGCGCGAATCATATGCTCTTTCTTGTGTGACAGCGTTAGGCCAAAAAATGAGCCGCGTACATCTGGATTCCATAATGGTGCACGTTCACCGGCGAGGTATGGATGGAATAACAAGCCATCTGCCCCTGGCCTTACGCGTTCAGCAATCTTGGTTAATACTTCGTATGAATCAATTCCCAACCTCTTGGCAGTTTCCACTTCTGCAGCCGCAAATTCATCGCGAATCCATCGTAGGACCACCCCGCCATTGTTGACAGGTCCGCCAATGACCCAATGTTTTTCCGTTAATGCATAGCAAAATATTCTTCCTTTTTCATCTGTCTGAGGCTGGTCAATAATGGTTCGAATGGCACCGCTTGTCCCAATTGTGACGGCTATTTCGCCTTTTCTAATTGCATTCACACCTAGGTTGGATAGAACGCCATCACTTGCTCCGATGACAAAAGGCGTTTCAGGTATAATCCCAATCTGGTTGGCTAAATCAGGGTCACAGTTTTGAAAAATAGCTGTGGTGGGTACAAGTTTTGATAATTGATCCCGAGTTATACCAGCAATTTTTAAAGCTTCGTCATCCCAATCCAAGGTTTTGAGATTCATCATGCCCATTGATGAAGCGAGGGAATAATCGACTACGTATTGATCAAAGAACTTTTTAAAAATATATTCTTTAATTCCAATATATTTTTTAGCTTTGGATGCAATTTCCGGGCGGTCATTCACAATCCAGGCGATTTTGCTTAATGGGGACATCGGATGTATCGGTGTTCCCGTTCGTTTGTAGATTTTATGTCCATTTAGTTCATTTTTTATTTTATGCGCCCATGCCTCACTGCGATTGTCTGCCCAAGTGATACATGCGGTTAGAGGCTGGTCGTTTTCATCAATAGCAATGACGCTGTGCATAGCACTGCTAAAGGAAAGAAACGATAGCGTTTTTTGCGAATGATATTTCATAATCTTTGAAATGGCTTGGATTACAGCTTGAAAAATCTCCTCTGGATCTTGTTCAGCTGTTGAAATATCAGGTGTGTACAATGGATAACCGATATTCTCTTGTTGAATGACTTCGCCTTTTTCCGTAAATAACACGGCTTTCGTGCTTGTTGTACCGATGTCTACACCTAACATATAGCTGGTCATTAGTCCGGGTCTACTCCTTTAGAAAGCATTTGTTGTGACAGCCAAAGATCTTCTACTTTCCCTTGAACATCATCAAAGTTTTGATGCAATGATTGAATCATGAGGTCTCGATTTTTTGAATGAATCGCTTCGATATACAGCCGGTGATTTTCGACAATTCGATCAAAATCTTCGTATTTTTCCTTGAAACGGACACGCATGGATAAAAGAATGAAACTTTCCATAACAGGTTTTAAATTATTCCAGATCATTAGGGCATATGAATGATTAATTGCCCGAATAATTGTTTCGTGGAATAAAACATCTTGATACGAGAATTCATCGGCATCATGATACTTTATTGCAACTTTCATCATTTCAAGTAGTTTATTCAGCTCTTTGACAAGCTCTTTCGTGTCGATTTTTACAAGTCGTTCAAAGACAAAAGTTTCAATCAGTAAACGAATATCATAGATTTCTTCTATTTCTTTCTCAGTTAATCCAAGGACAACTGCACCCATTCTTTCTAAGCGAATTAGATTTTCAGATGCCAGTGTCTTTAATGCTTCGCGGATTGGTGAACGGCTCACCGCAAAATCTGCAGCTAATTTATTTTCTGATAAGGTGGTACCGCTTTCAATTATGCCTGCAATAATGCGCATTCTAAGTTCATATGTTACACGGTCACCGGCAGAAACTTTTGATAGCCATTTTGTAGGATAAAGGAATTCCCCAGATTCCGGCATAGTATCGTACCTCCTGTGATTCATTCAAGTATACTTGTATACAAGTATTATAGAGTGAATTTTTCATTTTGTAAACGCTTTTTTCAATTTGGAATATGACAGATTTTCAGTTTGCTTCTTTTAGTTTTGCCTCCAAGCCCTTTAATAGCAAAAAGACAAGTTAGCAGCAGTCTTAACTTGGCATACGCCGGAGGACGGCCAAACCAGCAGATATTTACATCGCGAGAGGAGCGGGTAATAATAGATTCAGGCTCTATCGAGATACCGATAGGGCCTATATGTGTAAAATTATTTTTTTGAAACTTTTTCTGATAAAAGAACCCACTAATAGAATGAAGGGGGTTAGAAGAATGAATTCTGAAGATCATAGTCTCGTTAAAAAAGCCATCAAGGGTAATAAAAAGGCCTTTGGACAATTAATGAAACAGCACTATGAACGAATCTACCGAACAGCATTCCTATATGTACATAACGAAGAAGACGCTTTAGACGTAGTACAGGAAGCCACATATCAAGCGTATTTGTCAATCCATTCATTACAAAATCCTGAGTACTTTATGACCTGGTTCACAAAGATTGTCATCCGCTGTTCAGGGCAAATTTTACAGAAAAGAAACAGCGTTGTTCCGTTGACGGATGAAATGTTAGCTAAAATGACGCCTCATCATGAATCAAATCGTGATGAATCGTTACAGTTATTGAGTGCAATTGGGCAGCTTAAGGAGCAATACCGAACGGCTATCATTTTATTTTATTACAATGATTTTTCTATAAAAACTATAAGCGAGATGATGGAGATTCCCGAAGGAACAGTTAAAACCTATTTAAGCCGGGGAAAGGCCGCTTTAAAAATGTACTTTAAAGGGGAGGAAGAGAGCCATGGATAAAAAGGAATGGAATCAAGCCATTGAACAAATAAATGTTCCTAAAGATAAGGTTTTTCATGCAATGGATAGGGGGATGAAAAGAGCAAGTGAACTGAAAGCAAATGATCATCCCACAAAAAAGAAGATTGTAATCAGTACCGTTGCTGCTGCAGCATTACTTGGTACTACAATCGCTTCTGGTTTTTTCAATCCAGCTATGAATAAAGTTTTGGCTAAAGCGCCTTTTATTGGACAACTGTATCAAGAGTTCGGAGACACCATGGGAACAAATCTGGCAAAACAGAACTTGGTTACGAATCTTAATCAATCGTTGGCCAAAAATGGGGTTGTGGTCGAAATAACCAGCGCCTACTTCGATGGAAATGTTGTTTCGATAACAGGTCATGTGGCGGGGGACCTTGATAATGGAGGCAATGAAAAAGGAGAAGTAAGCTTCGATGTAAATTTTGAAAACTATAAAGGGGACAATGACCCTTGGCTGAATATGAGTAAGGGAATTAGGAAAAAGGGCGACGGATATGATTTTCATTGGAAACTCAACTATCCATATAAAACGATTCATGAAAATTTATCCCTTCCCATATCTATTCATAATATTAATGGGATTAAGGGGGAGTGGAATTTCATTATTCCAATCACGCAGGAGAAATTCAGGCAAGTAACCTTTGATAATCAGATAAAAGCTTATGCTGATAAAGGAGTAAAGATAGGAATAAAAGAAATCAAGGTTGCCCAGGCATCTTCGTTTCTAGAGTTTGAGACCGTTTCAGAATACAAAGAGGACCTAATTGAGATAGATAAGGCGGTCGATAATAGAGGGAAGACATTGTTTAGTGATCCAAATAGCTCGATATTGTCTGAAGCCCATAAGAATGACGGATACCATAAAATATTACGAAAAACATTTGATAAGATAGATCCTACTGTAACCTCGATTACTTTTTATCCATATATGTCAATAGCTGCTCCTATAGTGGAACAAGGATTGGATAAGGAGTCATTTACCTTAAATAGTAAGCGGACAAACATGGCGATTAAAGTAAATAATGTAAAACAAGTAGGGGATAAATTGGTTCTTGATTATCAATTTTTAGGCTATGCTGATAAACTAACTAAAAATAAACTTGATTTATTAACGTATAATTTAAGTTACGAGTTTAGGTTAATTGATAAAAACTATTTGGATAAAATTGACCCTGCAAATCCTGTGCCTCCTGATAACCATAGTATTTCAAGAAATAAGGTAACCTTGCTTGATGAAAAAACCGCTCATTTCCAGTCTATCTTCGACCTGAATGGGGAAGAGAAAATAGAAAACTATAAGTTGGAAAATACAGTATTGCAATTTAATTTTTCGAGCTTTATCGGAACTGAAAAATTAGAACCGTTTACTGTGGAAATACCTAGTCGAAAATAATGAAATCTGCTTTGGGACACCCTTAATTTATCTAGGGAAGCAAGCTAGGTCTATTATTATCCATTTCCTTTAATGTTTAATTCATTTCTTTATATGTTATGCCAAAGGGAGCACCGCCTTCTATATAATCTGGAATGTATTGACAAGAAGGGCTCTAGTCACCCGATAGCCGCGAAAAAGTAGTGAAACGGGTGA
>CAYNUT010000052.1:15038-23314 GCA_964400595.1 uncultured Neobacillus sp.
AGGGCTCTAGTCACCCGATAGCCGCGAAAAAGTAGTGAAACGGGTGACAAGAAGGACTCTAGTCACCCGATAGCCGCGAAAAAGTAGTGAAACGGGTGACAAGAAGGGCTCTAGTCACCCGATAGCCGCGAAAAAGCGGACTATTGGGCGACTAGAACTGAACAAAGTGACAATAGCTGGAGTTTGCAGGTTACGAACACCTCATGAGGACAGAATTTGAGCTATCTTCGCTCTTTAGTCCTCATGAACCCCCACAAAATAAGTAATTACCAGCTGCGAATTGGCGGTGAGCCCGGAGCATGCTGCACCATATGGATGACGGGAATCGTATAGGCAATCAACACTAGGGCAATAGTGATGCCAATCCATACTGACCAGCGCTCGAGCAGGGCAGGGGGCTTCGGCTGATCCTCTTCCACCTCGCCAATCGGATAATCGACTGCGCTTTCTGCTTTAGGTGCGAAGAACCACAAATATATGATAGTGATTAAAAATAAAACTGAACTGAGAAATAGCAGCACACTTCCGATACCGGTAAACATTCTGTATGGTGACCAAACTTCGGCGGCAGGATGGTTATTATAGGTGGTAAAAGCAGTACGCCGCGGCTCGCCGAGCACACCGACAATATGCATGCTTGTTGACATCATTAACATGCCGATTGTCCATAACCAGCTCTGAATCAGCCCCAATTGATTGGCAAAAGGAGTCAGCTGCCTGCCCTTTAACGCTGGCACCAGCCAATAGGCAATCGCGAAAAATGTTAAGATAACCGCTGCGGCAATGGTAATATGGAAATGCCCCGTAATAAACAGCGTATTATGAACAACCTGGTCCAGTTGGAAACTGGCATTAACAACCCCTCCTGCACCAGCAGGAATAAAAAACACCATACCCATGAATGTTGCAACAAACCGGACATCCTTCCAAGGCAGTTTGCCAATCCAGCCGAATAATCCCGTGGCCCCTTTGCTGCGGCCAGCCAACTCAAAGGTTGCCATGATCGCAAATGCTGTCATCAGTGACGGAATGACTACAAGCATCGTGAGAATAACCTGCAGGAACTTCCAAAATGAAGATACCCCCGGCTCCATCAGCTGATGGTGAAACCCAACCGGAATGGAGTAAAGAATAAATAGGATAAAGGTAAGTCTTGGCAGGGAATTGCTGAATATTTTTCCGCCGATAATCTTGGGGATCCCTACATACCAGTAAATATAGGCCGGCAGCAGCCAAAAATAAACAAGCGGGTGGCCAAAATACCAGAAAAATGTCCGGCTGAGTTCCACATTAATTTTATCCGTCCAGCCCAACGACCAGGGGATTAGCTGAAACACCACTTCAATCGCGACACCGACGGTACAAATAAGCCAAAGCACCATGGTGGCAACGGCCATATAGGCAAAAAGCGGCGAAGTTTCGCCAGGGTGCTGTCTGCGCCATTTACCGTAATTCATAAAAATCGCTGCGCCGCTTAGCCAGCTGCCGACAACTACCAGGGCGAGCCCGATATAAAAGATGGGCGAAGCCTGCATCGGAGCATAAAAGGTATAAAGAACGGTGGCATCATTTGTGATAATCATGGCTAAACCGAGCAGAGTTCCGATGAACATCATGTAAAAACCAATCCAGGCGATCCGGTTTGCTGAAGGCAATAGCTTGCCGCCAAGCGTTTTCGCAAGTCCCGAATAAAGAAAACCAATGATGAAAAATGTAGTAAAGATCAGTGCCATCGCGACACCGTGCGCCGTTAATAATTGGTAGTACCCGACATTGCGTGGAAGGGTAATATACCCGGTTCTCTGCAAGGCCTGCACTAAACCGGCAATCGCTCCAATGAGAAATGCAATAAAAGAGAACCCGAGGTGGGCCAAAATAAGCCGCCGGTCCGCATCTTGAAAGATCATTTTATCGGAAGAGACGTCGCGTAATGATTTTTCCATCTAATGTACTCCTTCTTAAGTAACTTTTAATTTCCCCATCATCACTTGGTGGCCGGAGCCGCAATATTCGTGACAGAGGATTAAGTAATCACCCGAATGTTTAAAGGTGTAGGTAAATTCGGTTACATGGCCGGGAACTACCATGATATTGACGTTTGTATTCGGGACGTACAGGCCGTGGACTACATCCGGGCTGGTCACTGCAAAGTGCACGGTAGCCCCGGCGGGAAATTCGAGCTGGTCCGGCAAATAGGAAAACATTTGTGCCACCATGGTTGCTTTGTATTCGTTAGGCCCAATTTTCTCGAGCACGGGTTTATTAAATGGGGCGCTCGTTCTGACTTGTTCAGGGGGCACCGTTTTCATATGACCTGGGGGATTTAAACCAAGACCAATCGCCAAAGTTCCCAGGATAATGAGAAATACAAATAGCGAAGCGATCCCAATCGTCAGCCAAATGCGCTCATAACGCGGCAAATGAATATTTTTAAACATAAAATCCTCCTATATGATTTATCGTTTTAAATAAATAACAAACATCACGATCCAAAAAAGAAGAATGAGGACCCCGATCATTAAAACGGAATAAAAGGTTCCCCGAAGCTCTTGTTTATTAGAAGCATCAGAGGTTGTTTTTCCCTGCTGTGTCATAGTATCACCCTTTCCATTTTCATCCTCTATCAGTTATTTACATAAAAATTCTTTTTCATAATTTTTTTCAATAAAAAAATCCCTTAATGCAAAAGTGCAAAAGGGATTGACTATTTACTCGATCACGCCACCCAGAGGCTTCAAACTAAAATAGTCCAATGCTTGATTAACAGAATCGAAATCGTATATTTTTTTCTCCAGACAAAACTGGATGACTAAATCAAAGGTTTCGCTGTCGGACAAGGAGTAGCCGGCAGAACATAAGAGTTTATCTGTTTCTTTTTGCGTTAATTCCATTGCCAGCGCAAGAGAGATGACAGTATTTTTCCCTGGCCGATAATCTGGATTGGACCGGATTTTTGAAAAATGCCTGCGGTCAATTCCCGCCTTTTTATAGATGCTGGAATCACTAACACCTTTTTTATCAATAAACTGAAACAAGATTTGATTAAAAGAGGGCTGTTGCTTCATTTTTATAAAACCTTCTATTTCGATGCTGTGAACTCTTTCAGAAAAATGAAAACTCTCAAAGTTACTTTCACATTTATATACTGCTATATTAAGATGACGTTCAACAAACTCCTGCAATTCTATTAACAGCTTCTGATCAAGCATATCTAAACCCTCCAAAATGTCGCCTGGCAGGCGACCAAATAAAGGCTGACCTTAAATAATATTATAGTATAAACAAATGGAAGGATGATAGAAATGAATCAGAAGCTTACAGAGATTATTTTCCTGCTTGATAGGAGCGGGTCAATGGGAGGCCTCGAAAAGGATACGATTGGAGGGTTTAATGCTTTTATTGAAAAGCAGATGGAATTAGCAGGGGAAACGATTGTCACAGCTGTTCTTTTTGATGATCAGTACGAAATATTATGGAATGGCGTGGATGCAGGCAAGGCAAAGCTGACCAATAAGAATTATTATGTCCGCGGGTGTACCGCCCTCTTAGATGCAGTTGGGAAAGCGATTCTCGATGTGGGATACCGATTATCAAAAACCAAAGAGGAACAAAGACCCGGCAAAGTTATCTTTGTCATCACAACAGACGGTATGGAAAATGCTAGCCGGGAATTCACCTATAAAAAAGTGAAAGAGTTAATCACCCACCAGCAGGAAAAATACAGCTGGGAGTTTATTTTCCTTGGGGCGAACATTGACGCTGCAGAAGAAGCGAAGAGTCTGGGAATTACCTTAGATAGTGCCTATAACTTTGAAGCTACAGAAATGGGCGTTGGAAAAATGTATGACATGGTATGTAATGTGGTAGCTGAAAAAAGGCAAAGTATCAAGTAAAAAGGGTAAAGTTCAGCAGACAGGAATGTACAAATAACACCGATAATGGAATATAATTACTTTAGAAGATTTCTTAAGGGGGCTTTACCATGTTGCTGTCATTTGGCATTCAGTTGGGTATTATTATTTTATTTCTGATCTTAGGCTGGGCTGTTTACAAGAAAAAAGCTTATTGGCTGATTTCAGGATTTAATGGACGCAAAAAGGACGAACAGGAGCAGTTAATCGATAACGGTTATCCGCAAAGAACTGGAAAATTAATGCTTACAACTGCAGCAGGCATGGCACTTTTACTTCCGTTGTCATTTACTTCCTTTAAATATACGATAGAGATTCAATTTGGCTTTATGCTTGCCCTATTACTGGGCGGTTATATTTATCTATCAAAATATGAAATTCCGAAAAAGAGAAAGAGGAGCTATATCCTGTCTACAGCCTTATTCATTGGTACATTTAGTTTGGTAGGTGTACTCATGTATTTCGGTTATCAGGATTATCAGTTGGCAGCAGGAAAGAAATCCTTTGAAATCACAGGAGTATATGGAGATAAGTGGCGCTACCAGGATGTGAAAAAGGTCGAACTTTTAGATGAAATGCCCGAGGTAACTTACAGGCAGAATGGTTTTGGCATGGCCGCCATGGCAAAAGGCCATTTCAAGGTAAAAAGTTATGGGAGCTGCCTGTTGTTCATTCGAAAGGATTCCTCTCCCTACTTATATATTGAAACGGACAAGCAAAAGATTTTCATAAATGCCAAAACCCCTGAACAAACAAAAGATTGGTTCAATGAGCTAAAAACAAAAAGCGGGAGTTGAACTGCCTGTCGTCATGGACGAACAAATCACTGCCCAATCCAAGGATTGTTTTTTTGTTTTTAGGATAATATCAGCCACAGGATGAAATGATTGATTATTCATTCATTCTGCTATACATTTAAATTAATAATTCTGAAAAATAGATAATACCGATGAAAAAGGGGGAAGGGAGAAACGTGATCCACGTTGATACAAAAGAGGATGTCATTTGTGTTGAGGGAACGGTTGAACAGTCTGGCCTCAAATTAGGGACGGTGTATTCATTTTTAACAGATGGGATGGTAATCGATACGGGTCCTCAATGCCTGGAGGCAGATTTGATTCCATTTTTTGAAAATCATTCTTTTGACTTCGCCGCCTTAACCCACAGTCATGAGGACCATTCCGGCTTAGCGCCGTGGATTCTGGAGCACAAAAATGTCCCCATTTATGTTCATCAAAAAGGAATCCATATTTGTGAACAACGAAGTCCGTATCCCAAATACCGTCAAATCACTTGGGGGGTTCGCAAAGAATTCCAAGCTTTGCCGCTTGCTGAAACGGTTCATTCCCGAAAACATGAGTGGAAAGTGATTTATACCCCTGGCCATGCAGATGACCATGTCGTTTTTTTTCATGAGGAGACAGGGAGGTTATTATCAGGCGATTTATTCGTGACTCCGAGGACAAAGGTCATTATGTCGAGCGAATCAATTCCCGTTATTATGGAATCACTTCGCACGGTGCTTACTCTTGATTTCGATACGATGTTCTGCTGCCATGCCGGATTCATCAAGGATGGGAAAAGAATGCTGCAGAAGAAGCTGGATTATCTTGAGAATCTTTGCGGCGAGGTGAAAAACCTGTATTTGGAGGGTCTTTCGGTTTCTGAGATTCATCAAAAAATTTTTCCAAATAAATATCCGATTGTTACTTTTTCAGACGGAGAATGGGATTCACTGCATATTGTCTCATCCATTGTTTCAAACATAGAAAAAATGAATATCGTCAAATAAAATCGTCAAATATTTAGCCTTTCTCTTACCGCTTTCCTGATTTATACTGAAGGTGTAGGAGGTGGGTAAAAATGGTAAAACACCCGAATGAAAAGGATGTAGCAGCCTTCTTTGCCAACCAGGAAAAACAAATCTCGTTGTTTATGGCTGTGAAGCAGATGCTTCACTCCATTGGTCCTGTCAAAATGGATGTGTTGAAAACGGTTATTTCATTTGGAACAAATTCTAAATTTGCCTGGGTCTGGGAGCAGCAGCCTTGGGTGAATAGACCTCCTGAGAACAACATTGTGCTTACTTTTTGCGTCGGACGTTATATAGAAAATGATCAAATTGTAGAAGTTGTTGAGCCGTACCCTGGCCGGTGGGTTCACCATGTCATTATCCAAAGCGAAGCTGATTTGAATGAGCATGTGAATCAGTGGCTGCGGGAAGCCTATACCTTTTCCTTAGCGAGGGGAAAAAAAGCTGATGAAGGGAATAAGCTGTAATCATAGACGGTTATCTTTATAAAAAAAAAGCAGATGACACTGGGGTTTATGAAAACCCTTGCTAGTCATCCGCTTTTTTTGCTTACCGATTATTGAAGTAAACGGATAAGGCATTTGAGATATCACTGTCCAGCCCGATTGTTTGAATTGTGTAGTGGTCGCCGTCTAATGATGTGGAAAAGTCATCAATCCCTTGACCCCGCAAAAAGTCATCAATATCGGAAAGACTTTCCCCTGGGCTTTTAAGCGTTTTATGCCCTGCTAAATTATCATTCACATAAACCTCATATCGATCTTCATTCAATTTCACATTAGCATCAAGACCACTGATTAGATTAGATGCCGGAATGATATTGCCATTAGAAGAATTAAGCATACATTATACCTCTGATACATTTCCTAATGTTAATATCCCCTGAAGAAAGAGAAATATAATGTCAGGGTGTCAGGCACCACTCGTGGACAAACACCCCTAAAATGTCCGTGTGAGGTGGACATTTTTGCTTTTATAGGTATTTTTAGTTGTGTATTTTGATTGGAGTGCTTTACTGTATTATGATGATTAGAGCAGTTATGTTTTGAGATGATGGAGTATTGAATTGCCAAAGGATTTTCTTGATAAGATGAAATCTCTTTTGAAGGAAGAGTTTGACGATTTTTTAAGGAGCTATGGAGATGGGCTGGAAATTAAAAAAGCTTTGCGGGCTGTATGCTCGCAAGATCCTAGTAAAAAGAACAGGTGTATTGCATGAAAGAATATTATTACGATAAGTTGCTGAATATCAAAACAGGAGGGGACTGGCAGGGGGCCTCCCGCAAGTCTTTGCATTATCACCGTTATGAGCCGACACCTTACAGCGCGCTGGAAGAACTATTTCGCCAATATGAAGTGAAGCGCAGCGACCGGATTGTCGACTTTGGCTGCGGGAAAGGAAGGCTGCTCTTCTACATCCATTACTTTTTCCATGCAGAGGTTGTTGGAATCGAAATGGATGAGGCCCTTTATCATGATGCCTTGGAGAATCAAAGGACCTATCTGGGAAAAACGAAAAACCGCCATGATAAAATCCATTTTCACTGCTGCTTGGCGGAAAATTACGAGATTACCCCATCAGATAACCGGTTTTATTTTTTTAATCCCTTTACCATCCAGGTTTTTCGTAATATCGTTAATAATATTTTGCGCTCAGTGGAAAAAGAAGAACGAGAGATTGAACTGTTCCTGTATTACCCGTCAGCGGATTATATATATTTTTTAGAAAATCAAACTGCTTTTGAATTAAAAGAGGAAGTTACGGTACCGCATTTATATGATCACAATTCAAACGAGCGATTTTTGATTTATCGGCTGGGGTGACAGGGGACCGTTATGTATCACCGGATAAGGATATTTGCCAATATTTTTCTATTAGTCCTATCCATTGGGTACATCTATAAAAGGAAAAGCCCCGATTCGTGCAGGAATCGGGCTTTTTAACGGCGGTTATTTAATTACAGCCGCATGAGGTTTGTTGGACGAAGCGGTCCCTGCTGCTTTGTCGGCAAGCTTCCCTGTGAAAATCGTGACCCCCATTGCAACATATGTTAATCCCCAGAAGAAAGCAAACCAGTTACCGAGGAATGGAATTCCCAACGACAGCAGCATGAGTACAAAGATGGCAATGTACCATCGAGGAAAAACCCTTGCCCGGAAGGTGACGATCATCAAAGTCAAAGTTCCAGCCAGCAGCCCAGGATAGACCAGTGATTCCGCCATATTCACAAATGCTCCAGGCTTCGGTAAGTGGCCATAGGCAAAAAATCCGTAAAAACCGCCTGCCAGCATGATATTCCCTACTGACAGGAGCAGGGTGGCAATTAAGCCGAATACTCCTGTTTGCTTCGCTTGTGATAAAAATAGATTAAGCGAACTAATGCCCATTAAGATACTGGCGACCAGTGCGAACGTAATTTCCGCTTGGCTGTCTGACCCATAAATCAGTCCGGCCGGTGTCATCCCCATTCTTGCAATCCCTGCCAAAATACAAACCAGCCCAAGCCACTTTATTGCTTTTTCTACCTTCATTTTTCCCAGCTCCCTTTTGT
>CAYNUT010000053.1:0-23064 GCA_964400595.1 uncultured Neobacillus sp.
GTGAAAAACAGCAATTTATTACCATGCAAAAAAAGACCTTCATGAATGAAGGCCTTATTATTTAATTTACCATTCGCTGAGCTTCGCGCAATTGATAAGTTCTAACCCTTCTTGGAAGGAAACGTCTAATTTCATCCTCATTATAGCCAACCTGCAGACGTTTTTCGTCAATAATAATTGGCCGGCGAAGCAGTCCGGGATTATCCCTAATCAATCCAAATAAATCTTGAAGCGGCATTGTATCTAAATTTACGTCCAACTTTTGGAATGTCTTGGATCTTGTTGAAATGATTTCATCTGTCCCATCCTCAGTCATTCGCAGAATTTCCTTGATTTCTTCCAAAGATAATGGTTCAGAGAATATATTTCTTTCTGTGTATGGAATTTCGTGCTCTTCCAACCATGATTTTGCTTTCCTGCATGATGTACAACTTGGTGAAGTGTATAATGTTACCATATGATCTTCACTCCTCTTTAAGTATACAATTTCTATTTTTTTATCCAATATAGGGAAATTAACAAATTTAATAAGCTGTTTTATATTTAAAATTATTATAAACAAGTAATTTATATCATTAATTATACACCACTGCTTCTAAAAAAGGTATCTTTTTTTCAAAAAATATTAAGCGTCCTATGAAAACTAAAAATTGCATTCTTACATTATATTAGACGAATAATTCTCCTAAAAGTTTCAAAAAGATTTACTATTTTTATCTTGAAATTTTTATCCAGTATATAATCTTTACAAGATTGTTCGTTTCTAAAACTGATTTTTTTGGGGGCCACTACAAAACAGCGGGCGGAATTTCCTGAATAAATCAAATTTAAAATACAGAAAAGTCGGTTAATAATGATTTCATTCTCAATTAAAACGACAAATTGAAAACGCATTCATTATTCCGGAAAAATTTAACATTGGCATTTAAAGGCTTCAATAAATTCCTCTTTCAATACCGGGCAACTTCTTATAAAATATAGTATAGGGGATAATAATATTGTCTGATCAATTAGCATCAGCAAAAAATGGAGGGATAATCATGGTTGCTTACATAACTGATTTTACAGTTGTTGCCTTATTAGTTATTGGAATTACAGCAATTATGGGTGCTATAACTAACGGTATCGGGGAAAAAGTATTCGGCGGGAAACGCCGTACAGAATTCGTGGATCAAACAGCAAAATACCAAACTGGCTGGAAGGCAGTCGGCGGAAAAAGAAATGCATAGCCCCTACTTTTAGGGATTTATTTTGAAGTATAAAAAACGATCTCAAAAGCGAGATCGTTTTTTTTATTATTTAATTTGTGCCTGATACTGTCTAAATTCCTTTTCAGAGCAAAGAATAAAGTGACCTGGAGTAATCTCCCTAAATTCAACAGATTCATTATCCTGATAATTGTGGTTTGCCGGATCATAAGATTTACGTCTCCGTGTCCGCTCACTGATTGGATCTGGAGCCGGTATAGCTGATAATAATGATTGGGTATATGGATGAAGCGGATTTCGGTATAATTCATCCGAAGGAGCAAGCTCAACCATTCTGCCAAAATACATAACACCAATCCGGTCACTGATATATTTTACCATTGAAAGATCGTGAGCAATGAAAAGGTAAGTTAACTCTTTTTCCTTTTGCAGATTTTTCATTAAGTTAACGACCTGTGCTTGAATCGAAACATCCAAGGCGGAAATTGGCTCATCTGCAATAATAAATTCCGGTTCAACCGCAAGGGCACGGGCAATTCCAATCCGCTGGCGCTGACCGCCGGAGAATTCATGCGGATAACGGTTCGCATGCTCCCTGTTCAAGCCAACAGTTTCAAGAAGTTCATAGACACGGTTCATCCTGTCTTCTTTTGACTTGGCCAGCCCATGAATATCAATTCCCTCTGCAATAACATCGGCAATTTTTAATCTTGGGTTTAATGATGCGTATGGATCTTGGAAAATCATTTGCATTTTGCGGTTAAATGTTTTTAATTCTTTCTTCGACTTTTTGCCATGGACATTCACACCGTCATACAATACTTCGCCACCGGTCGCATTATACAAACGAATAATCGTTCTACCTGTTGTGGATTTACCGCAGCCAGACTCACCAACAAGCCCCATTACTTCCCCTTTATAAATATCAAAGGAAACATTATCTACTGCCTTAACTTCATTAGATTTGCCCTCATTAAAATATTGCTTCAGATTTTTGATTTCGAGTAATTTCTTTGTATGAGCCATTTATTTCCCCTCCTTCATAACAGGAGATTGACTTTTTTCCAACTTTGCAGTACCGCTTGGGACTCCAGCTGTGCCTATATATTGAGTTTGGCGTCTTTTAACTGCCTCTGGCGGTTCCACCTTTGGTGCATCAGGATGCAGCAGCCATGTAGCGGCATAATGTGTATCAGACACCTTAAAGAAAGGCGGCTCCTGCTCTAAATCAATTTTCATGACATAAGGATTTCTTGGGGCAAAAGCGTCCCCCTTTGGCGGATCTAATAAGTCCGGAGGCGTACCCGGAATAGAGAACAATTCCTCATCGTCAGTTTCCATATCCGGCATGGAGCTGATTAATCCCCATGTATACGGATGCTGAGGATTATAGAAAATTTCATCTGCTGTTCCGATTTCAACAATTTTCCCACCATACATAACGGCAACACGATCAGCGACGTTTGCCACGACGCCAAGGTCATGAGTGATGAAAATAATCGAGGTATCAATTTTCTTTTGCAGATCCTTCATTAATTCAAGAATCTGAGCTTGGATTGTTACATCTAGTGCTGTTGTCGGCTCATCGGCAATAAGAATTTTAGGATTACATGCCAATGCAATGGCAATTACCACCCGCTGTCTCATTCCGCCGGAAAATTGGTGTGGATATTGGTTGACACGAATCTCCGGTTTAGGAATACCCACAAGCTTTAATAACTCAACAGCTCTTTCTTTTGCTGCGTGTCTGCTCATATTTTGGTGCTTAATCAACGGTTCCATAATTTGCGCGCCGATTTTCATTGTGGGATTCAATGAAGTCATCGGGTCCTGGAAAATCATCGAAATATCTTTGCCGCGGATTTTTTGCATATCTTTATCTTTAAATTTCGTTATATCCTTTCCGCCAAAAAGAATTTCGCCGCCCTTAATTTCCGAATTGTGCTCCGGAAGCAAACGCATAATCGCTTTCGTTGTTACTGATTTACCAGAACCAGATTCACCGACAATGGCGAGCGTTTCTCCTTTATTTAAATCAAAGCTTACGCCGCGAATCGCCTGAACTTCACCAGAAAAAGTATGAAACGATATATATAAATCTTTTACTTCTAAAATTTTCTCCATTCCTGTTCACCTGCCTTCTAATCTCGCATTTTTGGATCTAGTGCATCACGTAATCCATCCGCGACCAAGTTAAAGCAAATCATAATTAATGCAATCATTATCGAAGGAATAATCATTTGATATGGGAAAGCAATCATCGATTTAAATCCCTCATTAACTAATGTACCTAAGGATGCATGTGGTTCCTGCAGCCCAAGACCAATAAAGCTAAGAAATGCCTCGAAGAAAATCGCATTGGGAATCGAGAACATCGTATTGATAATGATGATGCCGAACATGTTCGGAATCATATGTTTAAAAATTATGGAAGAATCTGACGCTCCAAGGGTTTTGGCAGCAAGAACAAATTCCTGATTTTTGTATTTCAATACTTGTGCACGAACAACACGTGCCATACTCGTCCATCCGGTGATGGTTAAGGCAACAATAATCGGAATAATCCCTGGTTTAAGGACAAGAATCATGAGGACGACAACAATTAAGTTAGGAATCCCTACAATAACTTCAATGATCCTTTGCATAAAACTATCTGTTTTTCCGCCAATATAACCTGATATTGCCCCGTAGGATACACCAATTAACATATCAATTAATGCAGCCATAAAAGCAATAAATAATGATACCTGTGTACCCTTCCAAATACGGGCAAAAATGTCACGGCCAAGAACATCAGTGCCAAACCAATAATAAGCATCAACCTTGCGCACTTCATATGCGTTGTATTCTGTTCCGTCTCTTCTTGTTAATGTCCCGTCAAACGGCAGCCAGTCTACCTTCTCAAGCCCTTGAATCCTTGGCGGCAGGTTATTATGCTTTGTTGTTTGCGTATCATATGCATATGGAGTCAGCATTGGGCCTACAAATGCCATGATGATTAGTATTAGTAGAATCACCATGCTGATGACAGCGCCCTTATTCTTACGAACCCGGAGCCATGAATCCTGCCAAAAGTTCAAGCTGGCCTTGGCAATTTTCTCACTCTTTGAGGGGTCTACGTGGGCAGGAGCAAACATATCTTTTGTGATTATTGTTTCTTTGTTAATCATTTAGTTTTTCCCCCCCGATACACGAATGCGTGGGTCGATGACACCGTATAGAATATCAACAATTAGAATCACGACAACAAATAATATGGCAAATAAAATGTTCGTTCCCATAATTACCGGGTAATCGTTCACACTAATTGATTTAACAAACTGTTCACCAAGTCCTGGAATACCAAAAATCCTTTCAATAACAAGCGAACCAGTCATTAAGCTGACTGCCAGAGGTCCCATTACAGTAACAACAGGAATTAAGGCATTTCTTAAAGCGTGCTTAAAACTAATTTGCCAGTAGCTTGCACCTTTTGCTCTTGCCAATGTAATATAATCTGACCCAAGGACATCAATCATTTCCGTACGCATAAAACGCGCAGCAATCGAAATAGGAAACATTGCTAAAGCAATGGTCGGCAGGACTGTATATTCAGGCCCCCGCCAGAACATAACCGGAAACCAGTCTAATTTTACCGCAATATAATACTGCATTAATCCCGCAAAAACGAAGGACGGGACAGACTTTCCGACAACCGCCAAAAAAGTTGAACCATAATCAACCCATGTATTTTGTCTCAGCGCGGCGATAACACCTAATAATATGCCGACGACCGCACCAAAAATCATGGCTTGTAAACCTAGTGTAGCCGAAGGGCCAATTCGGTTTGCGAGGAGTTCGGTTACAGGGGTATTATTAAATTGAAAGGAGATTCCCAGATCGCCTTGCACCATATTCTTCATATAATTTAAATATTGAACAGGCACATGGTCATTTAATCCATATTTCTCAAGCATTATATTTTTCTGGAATTCTGAGAGTTTTTCAAAATTATTAAAGGGACTGCCCGGAATTAATTTCATGAGGAAAAAAGTAACGGAAACAACAATAAACAATGTAATAAGCATATAAACAATCCGTTGCAAGAGATATTTCGCCATGCCTACACCTCCTAATTGATTAAATATTCGACATTTTTCGACAATTCTGATACAGGTAAAAAGAGAGTATATTCCGTAAATATACTCTCTCTCTATTTGATTGGTATAGCTACTTATTTAGTGATTTTTATCCACTGGTAACTATAGTCTGGACCAAATGCGTGGTGAACGAATCCTTTTACTTTAGGATTGATCAGTTTGTTAACAGAACGTTGGTAAAGTGGTGCAATCGCTGCATCATCTTCTAACAAGATTTTCTCAGCTTTTTGGAATGCTTCCCAGCGCTCTTTCGGCTTGTTAACCAAATCTTCGCCAGCTGCTTTGATCAACTTGTCATACTCTGGGTTAGAGTAATCCATATGCTGCTGCTCGCCGCCTGTAATCCAAAGATCCATATATGTCATTGGGTCAGCATAGTCTGGTCCCCAACCACCCATTAATAAATCGTAATCAAACTTATTTTCACGATCAATACGGATTTTGAAAGGTACGCTTTCAATAGTTAACTTTAATCCTGGAAGGTTTTTCTCTAATTGGTCTTTAATGAATGCATCTGTAGTTTTTGCCGTTTCAGTGTCCTGACCAACATACGTGAACTTAAGTTCTTTAACACCTAGCTCTTGTAAACCTTTATCCCAGAATTTTTTAGCTTCTTCTTTATTAGTCTTAGACCATTTTCCAGCCGTATCACGGAAATCTTTACCGTCTAAGTATGCGAAGCCTTTTGGTACTAAGAAGTCAGCTGCAATCGAACCGTTTGCTAATACATCGTCAACAAGGGCTTTCTTGTCTACAGATAAAGCGATTGCTTTACGGATGTTTTTGTTTTTCAACGCAGCGTTCTTCTCATTCATTTTTAACCACCAGATAGATGGCTCTTGGTAACGTTCTAATTCTTTTGTTCCTTCAAACTGAGAAATGACAGCTGCTTGCGCAAGCTTCGGTGTAATATCAGTTTCGCCCGCAGTAAATGCGTTGGCAGATGCTTGTGGATCTTTGGAAACGTTAAAGTTGATTTTTGTTAAAGTAACATTTTTAGCATCCCAATAGGTTTCGTTCTTATCAAGTACCCATTCAGTTGCAGTAGGGCCATCCCACTTAGTCAATTTGAATGGTCCATTGTAAATGAGGTGAGCAGCATCTTTCGCATAGTCTGCACCTTGTGCTTCAACATACTTTTGGTTTTGCGGCCAGAATAATTGGAAAGTTAAGTATGATTCGATGTATGGAAGGGCTCTTACTAATGTAATTTCCAAAGTGTAATCATCAGTTGCTTTAATGCCCAAGTCTTCAATCTTTGCTTTTCCTTCTGCAATTTCAGTTGCATTTTTAATTTTGCCCATCATGAAGTAAGGGCCATATGGGGAAGCAGTTTTCGGATTGATTGCACGCTGCCATGCATAGACAAAGTCATGTGCAGTTACAGGGTCGCCATTTGACCATTTAGTATCTTTTTTAAGCTTAATAGTTAAAACTGTTTTGTCATCATTGTAAGAAGGCATACCATCCGCAACGCCAGGGATTACTTTTTGATCTGGATCTAAACGATATAAACCTTCGTTTACAGCATTAATCATTGTAAAGCCCATTACGTCTTCAGCCATTACACTGTCCATTGTTGGAATTTCAGCTGATTCAAGGACATTTAATTCTTGTTTATCCGCCAGTTGCTCTTCTTTGCCGGCATTATTTTTACCTTCATTTTTCTTTGTGCCTTCGTCCTTACCGCCCCCAGAACATGCTGCTAAGAACATGCTTAGAACAAGCGTTAAGGCTAAAAGTAGTGAAAGTTTTGATTTCTTCACTAGTAGACCTCCCTTTTCTATTATTCTGAAAAATTACTACATTCTCTATTATACATATTTTCAACTAATTGTACATTACTTTTTAAAATTAAATTTACAGATTAGCAACAATTTTTACGTAACAATTACAATTGACTATGTTATAATTTTTACTTATAAAGATTTTTTTAGTATAATATACGTAACTAACCCCTTAATAAATCAATGTTTTGGAGGTTTCCCAGTGAATTTTCGAGCCAGGAAAAAATTGTTAATATTAAGTCTTACTCAACTTACAATTATTATCCTTTCTTTTATCATTTATCATAAAGTTTCGTTATTAAGCTATATCAATATATCTTTTTACTTCTCTGCTGCTTTTCTTTTGGCAGCACTGCTGATTTATACCATCAACGGCGGCTTTTACGATGTCATTTCCAGGTCCTTTAACCTGGCTTTTTCAAAGACAGACAAGAAAAGAAAATTCGAGGAAATTCCTGGTTTATCTGAACTGATAACAATTAATGAAAAACCCCTTCTTTTTCATGGTCTTGTGACTGGCTTGCTGATGGGTATTGCTTTAATTGCGTATTATCTTTTACTGACTTGATAATTCATATCCCATTCCTTTATAATGTGAGTAATTAAATATTTCCCAAACAGTGATGATAAAGAGTAGTACGTATTTTTCTTCGGTACAGAGAGTTTGTGGCTGGTGGAAACAAACACGGGCAGAATACGGAATGGACTTTGGAGCTTCTTTCTGAACCTTTCATTAGAGGATAAGTAAGTAGGAATAGACGTTTTCCTTGCGTTAAAAAGGATCCTCGGGCATCGTAATGATGACGATGGAGATGAGTGACTCTTTTTGAGTAATTAGGGTGGTACCGCGAACCATTCGTCCCTATAAATTTTTTAGGGATGAATGGTTTTTTTATTTATTTTTAGGAGGAAAGTGAAAATGAAAACAATTTTTTCGGGGATTCAGCCAAGCGGAATAATCACTCTTGGCAACTATATTGGCGCCATGAAGCAATTTGTCGAACTGCAGCATGATTACAACTGTTACTTCTGTATCGTTGACCAGCATGCAATTACAGTTCCTCAGGACCCGGTGACACTTCGCAAAAATATCCGCAGTTTAGCGGCTTTGTATATTGCCGTAGGGATTGATCCGGAGAAGGTGACTTTATTTATCCAATCTGAGGTTCCTGCACACGCTCAGGCCGGATGGATGATGCAGTGTATATCTTATATCGGTGAACTCGAGCGGATGACGCAATTTAAAGATAAATCCTCAGGGAAGGAAGCTGTATCAGCCAGTTTATTAACCTATCCCCCATTAATGGCGGCAGATATTTTATTATATAATGCAGATCTTGTTCCTGTCGGGGAGGATCAAAAACAACATATGGAATTAACGCGCGATCTTGCGGAAAGATTTAATAAAAAATACAGTGACATATTAACCGTTCCAGATATTCGTCTTCCGGAGGTAGGGGCCAGAATTATGTCCCTTCAGGAGCCGACGAAAAAAATGAGCAAGTCTGATCCAAATAAAAAAGCGATTATTACACCTTTAGATGACTTAAAGCAGATTGAAAAGAAAATTAAAAGTGCTGTGACAGATTCAGACGGAATCGTTAAATTTGATAGGGAGAATAAACCGGGAATCTCCAATCTTTTATCTATTTATTCAATTCTTGACGGTAAAACCATTCCTGAATTGGAAGTGATGTATCATGGAAAAGGCTATGGAGATTTTAAAGGGGATTTAGCAAATGTGGTTGTTAATGTTTTTAAACCAATTCAAGTAAAATATTACAATTTAATGGAATCAAGTGAACTAGATGATATATTAGACCGCGGTGCAGAAAAGGCAAATCAAGTTGCAGCCAAAACCCTTAAGAAGATGGAAAATGCCATGGGATTAGGGAGAAAAAGAAGGTAAAATATAGAAGCCTGTCCACAAAAGGTATTGGAAAAACACCTTTTGGGTCAGGCTTTTAGTTTACTTTTGGACCGTGCTCCATTTCCCATAGCTTTTCAAAAAAGGGCTGACCTTTAATGATATTTTCACAAAAAATCTCGTGCTTCTTGGACCAGCCATATTTCGCCTCTTCATACAACTGTTCCCAAGCTTCCTCGAAATTCAATGCCTGAATTGTGGAATACCGCTCTGGGCACCATTCCGTAAACCAGTAACGAATTTCTGCTTCATTATTGAATGAGAGCAATTGATCAAGGGCCATAAATAACAGCTGCTTCAATTGCCGCTCTTTTCTTGTTAACCCCTGCATCAGCTCCGGCTCAGGAGAAAGGGTATGAAAATCCTTCTTTTTCGATAGTTCATAATGATGATATTTTTTTGCTTCATGCGTCATGATCATTTCATGGACAAGCTGTTCCTGTCTAGGTATTAATCTGCTTTTTCGAATTGGAATTGTATAGCCAATAGTATCCACAGCTAAAATTCCTGCACCGTCTGTGACAACAAAACAATAATCAAGCTGGATTCTTTCATGGTTTTTTCTAAGGTATGCTTTTTGATAAATATCATCTAGAAGCTGTTGAGGTAATTCTGACAAATCATTTTCAACATAGTTAAATAGAATCGGCTCGACTTTTATTAGCGGCACTTGATCTAGAAGCTCCACCCCGTCATCCTTCCGCCACTCATGAAAATGGCAGACATTATATCCGTTTTCTTCCCCTTCAAACCAATTTACCCAAACATCATGAAGATACAACATTGTACAACCCCTCACTTCAAGAAACTGTTTGTCAATCAGTATAGGCTAAGCTGAGTTAAATTATTCCTTTGCATAAACTTTCAACCAATTACTTTTTAACTAAAAAAAAATCTACCATGTCGGTATGGTAGATTTTTATCTTCTTGATTTTGGATTGAAAGCATCTTTTAGGCCTTCGCCAATAAAGTTGATTGATAAAATGGTGAGGGTAATTAGCAGTGCCGGCGGCATCCAAATCCATAGCTTAAACTGGAGAACATCCGGTTCATTAGCGGAATTGAGCATATTCCCCCAGCTGGGAACCTCCTGCGGCACTCCAAATCCAAGATAACTTAATGCTGATTCAATGACAATCATCGAGGCAAAAGTAATCGTTGCTTGAACAATAATTGTCGATAAAACGTTGGGCAGCAAATGTTTAATAATGACCTTTGCCGGTGAACAGCCGATTGAAATCGCTGCAGTGATGTATTCATTCTCCTTCTCAGATAGGATTTTACTTCGGACGATCCGCGCAATTCCGCCCCAATAAAGTAGACTGATAACCCCGATTAATACCCATAATCCGTTTACTTTGCCAAAGAGAATGGCGTTTAAAACAATGACAAAGACAAGAAAGGGAAAGTTCAAAATCAGATCGGTAAAACGCATTAAAAGCCCATCAACCGTTCCCCCAAAATAACCGGCAACAGAACCGATTAAAGTTCCGAGAAAAATAACAAAGAAGGTACAGCTTAAACCAACCAGCAGCGAAATACGGCCTCCGTAGAGCAATCTTGTAAAAACATCCCTGCCTGCTTTATCCGTTCCAAGCCAGTGTTTACTAGAAGGTTCCAGCCCCATTTCGCCGATATTAATTCTTGTAATATCCGCAGTTGTAATATAGGGTGCGAGAAAGGAAATAATCGCGACAATAAGCAAGAAAATTAGGCTGATCATCGCCAATTTATTTTTCACAAACTTTTTCCTGGCCATAGCCATAGGTGATAAACTTTTTTTCGGGGGTTTATTAATTACGTTTGTATCTTTCTGAGTCACAATTTCCATTTGAATTCCCCCTAATCTAATCTAATTCTCGGATCTACAACACCGTACAAAACATCAGCGATTAAATTGCCGAATAGTGTTAAGAAGGAGAAAAACATTGTCAACGTCATTAAAACTGGGTAATCCCTTGTCCCAACAGACTGTAAAAATAATTGCCCAAGGCCGGGATAAGTGAAAATAGTTTCCGTAATGATGGCACCGCTGATTATTGCCACGATATCAAAGCCCAAATACGTAATGAGCGGTATGATGGAATTTCTTAAAATATGAACATTATATATCTTATTCTCAGGCGTTCCTTTTGCCCGCGCCGTACGGACATAATCTTTTCGGCTGTTTTCAATAATATCATTGCGCAAAAATTGCGTGTAACTGGCAATATTTAAAAACCCAAGCACAAATGCCGGTAATAAAACATGATGAAGGCGGCTAAGCCAATATTCCATGGTACCTTCTGTTACCCCAATTTCGACTGACCCATTTGACGGGAACCATCCCAATTTAAAAGAAAAGAAAAAGATGGCAAATACCCCTGCTACAAAGGATGGAATCGACAGCCCTAAATAGTTTATACCGCCAATCAGGTTATCCCCAATTGTATACGGTTTTCTACCCGCATAGGATCCCATAAAAAACGCAAGTACGTACGTTATAAAAATAGATGTGAATCCCAGTAATAATGTATTCGGAAGCCGTTCTCCAATAACCTCGGATACTTTAACTTTAAAACGTGTTGATTTTCCAAAATCCCCCTCTGTGAAATTACTAATCCATCGAAAATACTGCTTTGGCATCGGATCGTTATAGCCCAGCTTTTCCCGCATATCGGCAATATATTGTGGATTTGTATTTCTGGGATCGATTTCTCCACTGAGAGAATCCCCCGGCATTAATTTTGCCAAAGTAAATACGACAATGGATGTAAGAAGCAGCATTGGAATCATACCCAATATTCTACGAAATGCATATTTTAGCATGTGCATTCTCCTTGTCTTTAACTATGTTAAACACTAAGCTGTATGTATCTAATTGTTCAATGGGGAGAGGATTATGGAATATATACCCACATCCTCCTCCCGCCTGAATACATTGAACATAAATTTGAATAATAGATAGCCTTTAACATAGTTTAATGCCTGTTAAATTACTCCAGTAAATTGTTACTGCTTGATCCACCATTCATTTGGACGGTTTTTGCCAGACACGTCAAATTTGACTCCATGTACACGCTTGCTGACAGCCATTGTTTCTTCAAGCTCAGCAATCGGTAACACTGGAAGTTCTTTCATGAATAGTTTTTGCCATTGTACATAAAGGTCTTTTCGTTTGTTGGTATCCGTTCCAACAACACTCATGTCAATAGCTTGATCAAGTAATTTATCGCTGTCAGCATTTACCCAGCGAGGGTAGTTCCAAAGTGCATCTGAATTCCAAAGTGCAGATGGATCCGGATCGGAACCAGTTGACCAGCCGCCGAAGAATACTTCAATTGATTTATCAGCCTTTTCAAGCATATCGTAGTAAAGGTTTATATCTGTCATTGTAAGCTTTGTTTTTAAACCAACAGCTTCCCAATATTGAGTCAATGCCTTGGCACGAGCTTCGAAAGTAGGGTTTTGTGTTGCATAATGGCTGAAGTTTACAACAAATTTCTTGCCGTTTGGATCTTCACGGAAACCATCGCCGTCAACATCCTTATAACCTGCTTCATCTAACAATTCTTTTGCTTTCTTAGGATCGTACTTAAATTGCTCCAAATCCTTATTATCGGCAGCAATCCAGTGGTTAGTAGGAATTGGGCGGTTAACAGGCTTTCCTACCCCAAAGAAGAAGGCTTTTACCCATTCTTCACGGTTGATAGCGTAGTACATTGCTTGGCGAAGTTTTATGTTTTGATATTTTGGTTCATTCATGACATTCTTAGAGCCATCCCATGTACCAAGTTTGAAACCAACATAATAATAGCTTACACCTGGATATGTTATGGCATCCACATTATCAAGTGCTTTCACTTGATCAATAATACTTGGGTGGAAGCTTGTCATATCAAGTGTACCGTTTTTAAGTTCTCCTACTGATAATGAAGGATCAATTACCTTTAAAACAATCTTCTCAATATGCGGCTTGCCGCCGAAATAATTGTTAAAGCGTTCCATTTCGACGGATTCACCAGGGACAATCTTTGTTACCTTAAATGGCCCTAAACCTACCGGCTTCGTGCGAACCTGCTCCGAAGACATCATGTCTTTTACTGCCATACCTTTAAATTCATTGCGGTTCATGGCATATGTCCAAAGATTTTCCAAGTTGTTAACACGAGCTTTATCAAACGTGATTTGAATGTGGTAATCATCGATTACCTTAATGCCTTCGATTTTATCTGTCTTTTTATCATGGTAATTTGGGACACCTAAGATATTTTGTACGTTCTCGTAACGAGGACCTTCATAATCCTTGTCAGCAATTACTTTTAGCGCAAATTCCCAGTCTTTCACAGATAATTCATCGCCATTATGCCATTTAACGCCTTTTTTAATTTCAAAATCATAAACCTTGTTGTCTTTTGTTTTCCAGGATGCTATATTTGGCTGCGGCTTTAAATGCTCATCATAATCAATTAAGTTTTCATCAATGAATTGAAGTACTTGATCATCCGAATCATTACCATAGAAACTGTAGTTGAATTTTCCTTCAGGAGCAGAGTCAAGCGAGTAAACAAGTGTACCGCCATCCTGCGGCTTTTCTGATGTTTCGCCTGATTTTTCATCATTTTTCTTCGTTCCTGTTTTGTCGCTTGTGCATGCTGCTAAAAATGCAGAAAGAACGAGCAATAATGCAGCTAACATAAGTAAACTTTTCTTCTTCATTTTGTTCCCCCCTGTAAATTTAATATTTAATTAATACAAATGACAGGCTGCTTGGTGAGAGGTCTTCACCTCCTTTAATACCGGCTTGGATTTCGAGCATTCCTCTATTGCCATCGGACAGCGTGGATGAAACGGACATCCTGACGGTGGATTAATAGGACTTGGTACATCTCCTTTTAGGATGATTCTTTCCTTCTTAACCCTCGGATCCGGAGATGGGATCGCTGAAATTAAAGCCTGAGTATATGGATGGAGAGGTTCTGCATAAAGATCATTTTTATCCGCAACCTCGACCATGTTACCCAAGTACATAACGCCAATTCGGTCACTCATGTGTTTGACAACACTTAAATCATGTGCAATAAAGAGGAAGGTTAAGTCAAATTCCTCCTGCAGGTCCTTCAGCAGATTTAATACCTGCGATTGGACTGAAACATCAAGGGCTGACACCGGTTCATCAGCGATAATTAATTTTGGCCTCAAGGCCAGGGCGCGGGCAATCCCAATCCTTTGCCTCTGACCGCCGGAGAATTCATGGGCATACTTGTAATAGGAATCCTGCGGCAATCCAACTTTATCTAATAAATCCATAACTTCTTTCTTTAATTCGGCCTTTCTTTTTCGTGAAAAATTGTAAATCGGCTCTGCGATAATATCACCTACCATTTGCATCGGGTTTAAGGATGCATACGGATCCTGAAAAACCATTTGCATGTCTTTGCGAATTTCACGAAGCGATTTACCGGAAACTCTCGTAATGTCTTTTCCAGCAAAATGAATTTTACCCTCCGTTGGCCGCAGTAATCTAAGAATCGTTCTGCCGGCAGTTGATTTTCCGCATCCGGACTCCCCGACAAGGCCGAGTGTTTCTCCTCTTTTAATCTCAAAAGAAATATCATCAACGGCTTTTACATACCCAACCGTGTGTTTAAAGAAGCCGCCTTTAACAGGGTAATAGGTTTTAAGATTATAAATTTCTAATAGATTATCAGAATGAGGAGATGATTTTCCTTCGTTTTTATGTACAGGACTTGTCCTCAATTACCTCACCTCTTCTCTTGGTTTACTGGTATCAAAGAGCAAGCAGGCGACATCATGACCCTGTTCTACCTCAGCTAGTTCCGGGGTAATGGTAAAGCATTCAGGAATGGCTTTTGGACAGCGATTGGCAAATCGGCAGCCTGCTTTTGGCATATTCGTAAGTGATGGAACAATCCCTTTAATGGAACTTAATCTATCTTCTTCCTGCTCCATATTTGGAATAGCTCCCAAAAGCAGCGTCGTATATGGGTGTTTTGGATTATAAAACAGTGTATCAACGTCTGTACGTTCAACAATTTTCCCGGCATACATGACGAGAACTTCATCACACATTTCTGCAATTACACCGAGATCATGTGTGATAAGAATGACAGACATATCATTAACTGCCTGAATTTCTTTTAACAGTTCCAGAATTTGCGCCTGAACTGTTACATCAAGTGCCGTTGTTGGTTCGTCTGCGATAAGCAGCTTAGGCTGACATGCGATGGCGATAGCAATCATGACCCGCTGTCTCATTCCTCCGGAAAGCTGGTGTGGGTATTCATCCACAATTTTCTCAGGTCTGGAAATGCCAACGCTCTTTAATAAGGCGATGGATCTTAGTCTTGCTTCTTGCTTTGAGATTTTAGTGTGATTAAAAAGTACCTCTTGAAGTTGATATCCGATGGTAAACACGGGATTTAACGAGGTCATCGGTTCCTGGAAAATCATTGAAATATCTTTTCCGCGAATCTTATTAATTTGTGAAGCTGTCATTTTTTCTAGATTGGTTCCCTCAAAAATGATTTCCCCGGATTTTACTTTGCCAACTCCATTTGGCAAAAGCTGCATAATCGATAGGCTCATAACGGATTTACCGCACCCGGACTCACCTACAACACCGACGATTTGTTTTGGTTTCACTTTAAACGAAACATGATCAACCGCATTATAATCTGTTCCGTCAATGTCGAAGGCAGTCTCTAAATTTTTGACTTCGAGCAGTGGTGCCTCTTTGAGTAGTGAATTTTTTCCGCCCATAGTACACCTTCCTACTATTTTAATTATTCAGTTAATTTATTATATTTACATAAAATTCTATTACAAAATTATTACAATTGCAATATTTTTTTACAATATTGGTAATATTATCCCTATTCAGAATAAAAAAAGCCCGATTTATCAGGCTCTTTCAAAAAACATTGATGAGTTATTCTAAAAATTCGACTGCAGGAATGGTAAAGGATTGTTTTGTAGAATAGCGTTTGTTTTTATAAAATTTCCCAATAATATTATACCCCACTGCATAGCCAAGCAGGTGTGGAACCCTTCCGCCGCCATATAAAAGTTCATCATGTACCCTCTCATTTTTCTTTCTGTCCAAATGCTTTTTCATAAATAGCTCCCAAAACATGGACAGTTCCTTTTCTTTATACATATGGCACCAATCGGCTAAATATTCCTTCCCGCAATTCTTTAGCACCGCATATTCTGCAAGGCCCTCCATAATAATAGAGTCGAGCAATGTATAGTCTCCCATTCTTTTATTAAGTGCTCGAAGCCGGCAGACATGATGATATTCATGAATCAGGAGCGCCTCAATTTCCTTGGAATCAGCAAAATGGGAAGTAAATAAGAACATTTTATCCGGGAATGAAACTCCGCCTTTCCTCTTTTCCTCCCGCCTCAGCAAAAATCCTCCGGACTGGCCGATGGGAAATAGAAAGACCGGTATATCCGGACCAGACCACTTCACCTTATATTTTTGAAAAAGCAGCTCAACCATATCCCATGCTTTATGATCCACCATAAGTTTCAAATTATTTTTAGCTTCTCTTGATGGCCGGTACAAGCCAAATCTCATTAATTGCCGGTAAATTTCATTTGCCGATTTTCCTTTAAAAAATGGCTTTAGTTTTTCACAGATTTTCTCCGGTTCGTCAAACTCTCCCTCTAACCATTGGTCGGTACGAATGATCCCCATTTCTGCACCCCATTTTAACCTAAATAGACGATTTTACATCATCATATGATGGAGTTATTGAGGTGTTAAAAATAAAAAACGGCCAGGAATAATGTCCTGGCCGGAATCTTTCTTATTCATATTTTTTAAACACAATTGTCGCATTATGCCCGCCAAACCCTAATGAATTGCTCATGGCTGCTTTAATTTCTTTGGAACGTGCTGCATTTACAACGTAATCCAAATCACATTCCGGATCCGGTGTTTCATAATTCATTGTAGGTGGCAGGATGCTGTCTCTCATCGCTAATACGCTAAAAATGGCCTCGATACCACCTGCAGCACCAAGTAAATGCCCTGTCATTGATTTAGTTGAACTCATCGCAAGTTTATAGGCATGATTGCCGAAAACTTCTTTCACAGCAAGGGTTTCAAATTTGTCATTATATTCCGTGCTTGTACCGTGTGCGTTGATATAATCAATTTCTTCCGGCTTTAACCCTGCATCGTTAATCGCCATTTTCATTGCCCTTGCACCGCCTTCACCGCCAGGTGCAGGCGCAGTGATATGATAGGCATCGCCAGTTGCACCATACCCAACAATTTCAGCATAAATTTTCGCGCCGCGGGCAAGCGCATGCTCTAATTCCTCCAATATGACAATGCCTGCACCTTCACCAATGACAAAACCGTCACGGTTTTTATCAAATGGTCTGCTTGCCGTCTGCGGGTCCGGATTGGTGGAAAGAGCAGTATTGGCACAGAAACCTGCTACAGACATCTTTGTGATTGGAGCTTCTGCTCCGCCTGAAACCATGACATCGGCATCGCCGCGCTGAATGACTTTAAAGGCATCACCGATAGAATTTGTACCGGTTGCACATGCTGTTACCGTACATGAATTAAATCCTCTTGCCCCAAGGGTAATGGAAACCTGGCCTGTGGCCATATCCGGAATCAGCATCGGGACGAAGAATGGGCTCACCCGTTTATATCCCCTTTTTTGAAAAATTTCATATTGCTGTTCAAACGTTTCCATTCCGCCGATACCAGATCCAATCCAAACGCCAACCCGGTGGGAATTTTCTTGGTTTATCGTAAGGTTAGCATCTTTTACAGCCATTAAGGCGCTTGCCACTGCGTATTGTGTGAAGCGGTCCATTTTTCTGGCATCTTTTTTATCCATAAATACTTCCGGATTAAAATCTTTTACTTCAGCCGCTACCTTAGCCGGGTATTCATCAGCATTTACCCTAGTCATCGGTCCAACTCCGGATTTCCCCCCGATTATCCCTCTCCAAGTACTATCTACATCATTTCCAAGCGGGGTTACCGCACCCAGGCCTGTAACTACAACTCTTCTTTTATCCATTTGTGCATCTCCTTTTCTCTACACTTTTCCTATTTTATAAAAATTAATTTATTTACCGGCCCCAGCGTATCGCGATGGCCCCCCAAGTTAAACCTCCGCCGAATCCAACCATGACAATGAGATCATCATCTTTTATTTTTCCAGCTTTCAAATCTTCTACGATGGAAATCGGAATCGACGCTGCTGAAGTGTTGCCATATTTATTTACTGTTTTTGACATTTTTTCAGCAGGAAGCTCTAAACGCTGTCTTGATGCTTCCATTATACGGATGTTTGCTTGGTGAGGAATGAGAAAATCTACATCCTCTTTCTTTAAGCCGGCTTTTTGAAGAACATTTATACAGCTCTCGCCCATCTGCCTGACTGCAAATTTAAACACTTCACGGCCATTCATGATGATATATTCGTCTTGATATAAATGCTTTCCTCCTGTTCCGTCAGCACCAAGCTCGAAGGAAAGGATTCCGCGATTTTCAGATACAGGGCCAATAATTGCCGCACCTGCTCCGTCGCCAAACAAAACTGCCGTATTTCGGTCATTCCAGTCGGTAATCTTAGAAAGCTTTTCGACCCCGACAACTAAAACATATTTATAGACTTCAGACTCGATAAATTGCTTCGCTGTTACAATTCCGTACATAAAACCAGCACATTCAGCACTGATATCCATTGCCGCTGCTTTTTTTGCCCCTAATCTTTCCTGGATCTTGCAGGAAACAGAGGGAAATGGCGTATCAGGGGTAACCGTTGCAACTAAGATTAAGTCGATTTCTTCCGGTGTAATGCCTGCATCCTGAATTGCTTTTTGCGCAGCAGCGAATGCCATATCTGAAGTATCCACATCATCAGCGGCAATTCGTCGCTCTTCGATGCCTGTTCTTGAACGAATCCACTCATCGGAGGTATCCATCATTTTTTCTAAATCGTGATTTGTGACTACTTTTTCCGGTAAATACCTTCCTATTCCGACAATGCCAGCTCTCATGCTTCCATCTCCTTTAAATTTATAGACCTTCACTATCATATTATTATCAATTATTATGACTTGGTACTAATTTTATCAAAAAAACCATCCATTGAGCAACTGTTTCTTCCTTTTTCCTCTCCGCATATGTACATACCGTTCATTTGTTTATTCATATTCTAAATATAAAAGACATTTCGAAAGGGGATTGGGTATGATGCAAGAACAGGATAAATTGGATGCCGAGGAAACAGATAGATTATCTGAGGCACCAGCAGAGGAGCCGGAACTAGATCGCTTCAGCAGCTTAATGTTTGGTCCGGGTAGAGGACGTCGGCAAAGAGAGCATATTCATCGCCAGGACGGGGAAAATTACCAGCAGCAGTCTGGCGTTGATTATGTGGAACTAATGGGGCATATCGATGCATTATATGAATCAGTACAAGGTTTAAAGCCTTTATTCCAGAAGGTCTACCCTGTCATAGAGCAATTGTGGAAAAAGAGATAAGCTGCCGAAAAACGGCAGCTTATCTTTTCAAGTGTATGTATCTTTTGAATCATTACTTCGGCAATTTCCCGGATTTCTTATATTCTTCAATTTGTTTCTTCATTTTCATGATAAATTCTTTCGAAACCAATGGGCTGTATTTTCCCAATGTAATGACGTCATCCTGAAAATCAAAGGAGAGATTTCCTGATTTTAATTTTCCAGCGTTAAATTGCTCTGCAACCTTTTCATATAATGAATCCACCTGCTGAATGGTACTTGTCAGGACTGTGGATTCACCTAAATCGGATTGATCGGAAACATAGCCAATCACATACAAACCTCTTTCTTTGACCTTTTCAATAACCGGGACATTAAAGCCATCCCCTGCAGGGTAAATGACGTCAACACCGCTGTCCATCATTTGGTCGGCCAGCTGCACTGCTTTTTTTTCATCATCCCAATTCCCTACATATTCGATATGTACCTTAACATTTTTATTTTCCGCCTGTGCCCCTTGATAAAAACCTTCAATTTCGGGCTGCCATTCATATGCCCCTAAAACCCCCACATTTTGACCTTTCGACATGTGCGAGGCTACCATCCCGCCAAAAAAGCCCATCGCGTGTGCCTTAAAATTCAAGCTTGTAGTATTGGAGTTTTTCGCATCACCATTGAAGCTGACAAAATGAATTTTAGGGTAATCCTGCGAAATTTTATTAAAGTATTCCGCATACTCTGAACCGTGGCCAAAGATCAGGTTTACCCCTTTATGATCAAACTCCTTAACAGCACGTTCTACCTCCGCTTGGGAATTCACCCCTTCTTTATAAAAAACATCCACATGAAATTTTTCTTGTATTTTCAACATTCCTTTAAAGCCCTTTGTTCCCCAAACCTGGTCATTGATCGTTTCAGGTACCAATAAGCCTGCCTTTTGCAGTTTACCTGATGGTTTTGCTTCCCCGCATGCACCAAGTAAAAAAAGACATAAAAGAATGATTCCGAAACGGTTTAGCATCATTGCATCTCCTTCGTACTGCAGCCATTTCCAGAACAGGTTTCATTTTTGAATTATGTTTGATCTGCGAATCATTCAGCTCTAAGAAAAGCTCTGATTGTAGTTTTATTCTAACCTTTGCCTATTAAAATGAAAAGGTTAAATTCTTTTGCTTTTTCAACCTAGTAATACTATGAACATATATTTATTTAGAAATTTATGATTGGTTCCCGTACATCCGTTGTAATATTTCCATTTGCCGGGTAATGGAATCAGTAATAGAAGTTACTTTTTTCACAGGTATTCTAACAATTTGCCTATCGATGTTCAGCGGCTTTTGTTTGTCAGATCTTCCAAACCATTTATCCAGCTTCAAAAAGCCTGCACACAGCTCCCAATAATTCTTTTTCCCGCTTTCTAAAAGGTAGCTTCCTGATTCACCCGTCATCATTATATCAGTAATTGATTCCACTACATCATCAATAAAAAGTGTATCCTCTGTCCATTCCCGATCATCTCTTTTTATTTCTGTCCCACAGATGGATGAAACCAGTGCTTGATGAAATAGAAACGCGGATGGCTGCCACGGCCCGTAAAGTGAAGGAAGATAAAATATCTGCATAGATTCCGCTAATCTTTTTGCCTGACTCAGCAAGCCTATTATTTCTTTTTCCTCATTTGATTGGATTGCTTGGATGGGAAGAAAAAAAATAAGGGTGAGTTCATTATTATGGCGTTCAATGAAGCGGATTATCGGGTTAACAATTTCCTCTTTTTGGAAAATCAAATCTTTCCGGAGCATATAAAGATCGTATATGGAAAATATTAGTGCAGTTTTGCTGGTATCCTGAACAAACATATTTCCCCATTCCTGATGCGACAGCTCGATAAAGTTTGCGTTTCTTCCCACTTCAAGCCTTTTTTCATCCAGGAAGGGAAAATCCGCCTCATCCTCTATAAGAAGGCCATTTACCTCTAATCCTTTATTCAATAATTCTTTGCAAACATGAAAACTAACAAAATCATAAACACTAAAAATAACAGCCTTGTCCATAAACCTTTCCCCCCAAAAAAGTTTTACTGAATCCTATGCGGTTTAACAAGGAATTATTTCTTTTTGGGGAGGTGCAGGCTATAGGATCATTTCATTGCTTTTAAAAAATTTCGTGAATATTTGGCCAAGTTGTTGTTTTTTCTCAGGAAGGATAAACGTAGGATTACGACCGGGAGTTTTAATAATTTGCTGGTATAGCTTGGATTGGTTATAGGATTTTCCACCAGACAAAACGTGGATAATTTTTATCGGAATACCAAAATCAAGCTCAACACTATTATGCATTTCGGAAATACGGCTTTCCAGTTCTTTTTGATCAGTTTGATAGGCAGTCGTTAATTCCCTCATTAATTTTTTATAAAAGAATTTATGTTCTTTTTCCTGTTCAAGATGATGCTTTAGAGAAAGAATTGGATTGAGGAGGACCACCGACCTGACCCGGCCTTCCATTTTCTCCATTAACCCCACAGCCGTAAGCGCTCCCATCCCTTCTGCTAAAATATGAATTTTCGTATTAAGAATTTCACTTCTGATGACATGCTCGTATAATCTTTGTGCAAGCTCAATGGCACTTTCACTTCCCCAGTTCCGTCCATAAAGATTCGAGGAAAAAATGGTGTATCCTTCTGCTTTCAGCAGCTCCACAATTTGCTGTTTCCCTTCATTTTGCGTCCAAAAGCTTTTACTCTCGTCCACAAAATGCCTTTCATCTCCAATGATTAAGATCCCAAATCCTGTCGGCTTTTCAGGGTAATAAATAATATTCCATTGGGAATCAATCTGAAAATTGCGCTTCTCCATAGGTAGATCTCCTTTGACATATTTCCTCACCATAATGTATGTCATTTCACAAAAGATGAAAGGGAGTTTGCCTATATTCATTAAATCATGGTCATGTTTCCTTGTGGAAGTTACACTTTATTATTATGTGCCGCTATGGTAATATAAGAAATGATGTAAAAAAGGTTAGAGGTGAAGGATATTGCGATTCTTTTGGACTTTTTTCTGGACGTTCCTATTAGTGCAAATGCTTTCATACGTTGTTAGTTCGATGACTCCGGGATCTAAATTTGATTTTATGGCTGGTGCCATTATTTCTGTCGGTGTAACCGTTTTAATTTTTATTGCCTCCGCCGTCATTCCGAATCAACCGGTTGAAAAGCATTAATGAAAAGGTCTTCCACTATAAGGAAGACCTTTTTATTTTTCTTCCATTTCCCCCTAAAGATGCTTTAAGTATGAATTTGTAAGACCACTTCCCCATTCTCTACCTTTATAAACACGGTTGAGCCATCATGAACCTTTCCGGAAATGATTTCACGCGCAAGTTTCGTTTCAATATTTCTTTGTATATACCGCTTCAATGGCCTTGCACCGTATATTGGGTCAAACCCATTTTCTGCGATAAATTCTTTTGCATCCTCACGAATGGAAATATGAAT
>CAYNUT010000054.1:0-12300 GCA_964400595.1 uncultured Neobacillus sp.
TCAACCCTTGCCCATCATATGGAGGCGCTAACACCTATACTCAAGAATTTTTCATAAAAAAAACAGATGCCCCCACGCATCTGTTTTACTTGCTTACTTAATATGCTCTTTTATTTTTTCCATTAAGTACGGGACGGAATGAAAGGCGTAAATGGTCTCTGCCACACGGCCGTCCACTATTAGCAGCAGGCAGGGGACGCTTTCAATCTTAAAATTCACAGCCAGATCAGGATGAAAATTCAAGTTCATCTTCCCCATGTCAACCTCAACCAGCTCTTCTACGATTGACAGCATTCTCCCCGCCACCTGGCAGGTGCCGCACATGGGTGTATAAAAATAGACCAATCCAGTCCTATCCGCGCCCAAAAAGGTCTCTAATTGAACCTGGTTCCATTCAAGCATCACATACGTCAACTCACTCTAGATACTCTTTATGCACATCGATATTGGCCCCCAGTAAAACGGTTGCTAAGTGATGGACGGGGGCCGTGGCCACTTCGCGATACATTCGGTCAATATATAAATGCTCGGCATTTGGAAATTCTCTTTTAAACTGCTTGCGTAGCTTCTCGCCCGCTTCGTCGGCATCCACAAGAATGTAAACATCCTTATTCTCTAGGAATTCGACCCATTCATCCAATTTGGTCATGCTGATGGTTCCATTTGTACAAATGATTTCAACTGGTTCCTTTAGAATGCTTTTTACCTTATTTTTATCTGATTTCCCTTCGACAATAAGAACTTTGTCAACATACGAATCATTCATTCTCCATCACCTGTTAAAGAAGTTGTTTATGTTAACATATTCTGAAATATTAATTACGTGTTGGTATGTTAACTATAGCATTATTGTCAATTTATAAATATGTTTTTGCTCACTCAAACCGCAATTTCCGCCGCATTCATTTTATTATATTATCTCCCACGTTGGGAGCAGAAAAAGTGGTAATAAAATGAAAAAGCACCGCGCAGCTGGAATGACCCTTCCTGTTAGATTGTGTCTAACAATTGGGGTGCATTTACCTACAGCCGGGTGCTTTTTTCAAAAGGAATATTAGTCTTCCTTAATCATCGCTTCATATTGTTCAGCATCCATGAGCTTGTCGAGCTCGCTTGAATCGGATACTTCAATTACAATCATCCATGCTTTATCATACGGTGATTCATTAACATACTCAGGATTATCATTCAAATCCTCGTTCACTTCGACCACCTTGCCGCTGATCGGAGCATAAAGCTCGGAAACCGTTTTAACGGATTCCACACTGCCAAATGGATCGTCTGCTGCTACTTCATCGCCAACTTCAGGAAGTTCAACAAAAACGATGTCCCCTAATTCGTGCTGAGCGAAGTCAGTAATTCCAACGCGTACTCTTTCCCCTTCGACCTTTACCCATTCATGCTCTTCAGAATAACGTAAATCTTTTGGTGTACTCATTAGCAAAAATCCCTCCATTGTATGTTCTAAAAATCTATCATCGAAAAAATTCGATTTCCATTAGTTAGTTAAGCCATGTTTTCTCAAACTCATCTTCTTTAAAGCCGACCGTTACATTTTTGCCGTCTGTTACAATCGGGCGTTTGATCAGCATTCCGTCAGATGCAAGCAGGTCTAAGAGCTCGTCTTCGGTGGCAGACTTCAATTGATCCTTTATCCCTAACTCCCGATATTTTTGACCGCTTGTATTGAAAAATTTCTTTAATTCCAGCCCGCTTTTTTGATAAAACTCTTTCAGTTCCGCACGGGTTGGGGGATGTTCGACAATATGTATTTCTTCATAGGCAAGATGATGGGCATCGAGCCATTTTTTAGCGTTGCGGCATGTACCGCATTTCGGATACAAGTAAAAAGTCAGTGCCATCGGTTTCACCACTCTCCTAAAGGAATTACCTGGGTTTTGACCCGCAAAATCAATAAATCCAATTTGAATTTTACCATAAGACCTTTCAAAATCATAATAGACAAAAGTAAATTTCGACAGCTTTTGTGGAATTTCCTGCTTTATATCAAAATAATTAAAAGAAGGCTCTGTTTAACTTGCCTGTTGATTGGATCGAAAAGACCGCTTTTTCCTGGGCAGTCCGGGAGGGAGCCTCCCTGGCGCATGATGCGCCTGCGGGGTCACCCTTGTCCTATTTTTTCCGAAGGAGTCCCGTTGGATCCGTTCCAATCAACAATGAGAAAATTAGTAGGGTCCATTTCAGGAAAAAAGCTCCCCTCAAAGTAAGAAGGGAGCTTCCGCACATTAAACAATATAGCGTTCAACTTCGATTAAGACATCAGCGGCTTCGCGCTTTTTCACAATCACATTAATTGGTGTATGACGAGTGAATTTGCGAAGTGAAGTCAGCATCATGCGCAATGTGTCGCCCTGCTCAACGGCAACAAGCGTTTCTCTTGCAAGCTGTTCAATTTCATTAAAGGCTTCCTGACAGAAGATTTGTGTGTAAAGAAGCTTTTGCCGGCTCTTATCCAGTCCGTCACGGACAATTGCTTTTTCAGTACGCAGCACGACAGATTCCATTGCGTACATGTTGGAGGTGATATCTGCGATATTCGCCAGAATTTCCTGCTCTCTGTCAAGCGCCTTGCCATATTTTTGCGCTGCTAAACCTGCTGCTAATAAGCTGATTTTCTTTGCGTTTTTCACCAAGTATTTTTCTTGGGCAAGCGGCTCATCGCCTGGCTCTTCCGGCATTAGCATCATTAACTCTTCTTGAAGGGCCATTGCTTTTTGGAATAATGGAAGCTCGCCTTTGAAGGCTTTTTTCAAGAAGGTGCCTGGCACCAACAGACGGTTTATTTCGTTTGTTCCTTCGAAAATCCGGTTAATCCGGGCATCGCGGTAGGCTCTTTCAATCGGATACTCCTGCATGAAGCCGTATCCGCCGTGGATTTGTACGCCTTCGTCAACCACATAGGATAGAACTTCGCTGGCAAAGAATTTGTTGACAGAGCATTCGATTGCATATTCGGCAATGGAATTGGCAACCTTTTTCAAATCTTTTGCTTCTTCCGTTGTAAGCTGGCCTTGGTTCCCTTCATACAGGCCGATCGTACGGTACACGGAGCTTTCAGCAGCGTAAATTTTGGCACCCATTGTGCCGAATTTTTCTTTTGTTAAATTAAACTGGGATATCGGAGTTTTAAACTGCTTGCGTCCATTTGCATATTTCAGCGTCATTTCAAGTGCACTCTTAGAACCCCCGACACCGCCGACTGCTAATTTGTAACGTCCAATATTCAAAATGTTAAAGGCGATAACATGACCTTTGCCAAACTCACCAAGCAAGTTTTCCACTGGTACAGCAACATCTTCTAAAATTAGAGTCCGGGTGGAAGAGCTCTTGATTCCCATTTTCTTTTCTTCCGCACCTGTTGAAACACCTGGGAACTCTTTTTCAACGATAAAGGCTGTGAAATGCTCGCCGTCAACCTTTGCATAAACAACGAACACATCAGCAAAGCCGGCATTGGTGATCCATTGCTTTTCTCCATTTAAAATATAGTGAGTGCCTGCTCCATTCAGTTTCGCAGTTGTTCTTGCGCCAAGGGCATCCGATCCTGAACCAGGCTCTGTTAAGGCGTAAGCGGCAATCTTTTCGCCAGAACCGAGTGCCGGTAAATATTTATTCTTTTGCGTATCATTACCGAATAAAACGATTGGAAGAGAGCCGATTCCAACGTGTGCCCCGTAGGAAAGTGAAAAACCGCCTGCCTTTGACATTTTCTCAGTAATAAGAGAAGAAGTGATTTTATCTAAGCCAAGGCCTTCAAATTCCTCAGGAACATCGACGGCTAAAAGACCAAGTTCACCCATTTTCTTTAAAAGTTTAACGGTACGGTCGAATTCATGATTTTCTAAATACTCGAGCTGCGGAAGGACTTCTTTTTCAACAAAATCTTCAGCTGTCTGGGCAATCATTAAATGCTCTTCTGAAAAATCTTCCGGTGTAAAAATATCTTCATAGGAAAGATCTTCAATTAAAAAGCTGCCGCCTTTAACGATTTTCTTAGTTTCAGTCATGAAAAATTCCTCCTAAATTAATTTTTTCAGAAGGGGCTTGCCCGAAAATTAAGCCCCCGGCAAAAAATTACAATAATTCAAATACTCCTGCAGCACCCATGCCGCCGCCGATACACATAGTGACGACACCAAACTGCTCGTTGCGGCGCTTCAATTCGTGAATCAATGATAACGTCAATTTAGCACCGGTACATCCCAGCGGGTGCCCGAGCGCGATGGCGCCGCCGTTGACATTCACTTTATCTTCATCAAGTCCAAGCTCACGGATCACTTGGATAGATTGGGATGCAAATGCTTCATTTAATTCAAATAAGTTAATATCAGATACTTCTAGTCCTGCCAGTTTAAGTGCTTTTGGAACGGCCACAACCGGACCGACACCCATGATTTCCGGCGGAACGCCGCCAACGGCAAACGAGCGGAATTTAGCCAGAGGCTTCAATCCGAGTGATTCTGCTTTTTCACGGTCCATAATCATTACTGCGGCAGCCCCGTCGCTTGTCTGTGAAGCATTACCGGCTGTTACGCTGCCTGTCACTGAGAAGGCCGGGCGGAGCTTTGCCAATGTTTCAAGATTTGTGTCAGGACGCACCCCTTCATCAACAGAGAATGCAACAGTTTTTTCAACTAGTTTATTGTTTGCGCCAACCGAGCGGACGGTCACATCGACTGGAACGATTTCATCAACAAATTTTCCTTCTGCAATGGCTCTTGCCGCACGCTGATGGCTTCTTACGGCAAAAGCATCCTGGTCCTCGCGGCTGATTCCATATTTCTTTGCGACCTGTTCAGCAGTATGCCCCATGCCCATGTAATATTCGGGAGCTGTTTCGGCAAGTCTTACGTTTGGACGAAGAACGTGTCCTCCCATCGGAATCATACTCATCGATTCGACGCCGCCGGCGAGGGCCGTATCGGTGTGACCAAGAATAATGGATTGCGCTGCATAGGCGATGGCCTGCAGTCCCGAGGAACAAAAACGGTTGACTGTGATTGCCGGAACGGTATGCGGCAAGCCGGCCAGCGCCCCAATATTCCGGGCAACGTTGTTCCCCTGCTCCGCTTCCGGCATTGCACAGCCGATTACCAAATCATCAATATTTCCTTCATAGTTTCCTGCACGTTTCAAAGTTTCTTTTACTGCCAATGCTCCCAAATCATCAGGACGAACTTGGGCAAGCGTTCCCTTCTTCGCCTTGCCTACCGGGGTTCTTGCACCGGCAACGATTACCGCTTCTCTCATATCGTTCCCTCTCTTTCTTTCAAAATGGAAAAATAACAATCTATCATTGGTGCCGAATGAGCGCTGAGCCGGTTTTCGGCATCCCTATTCATCTAGTTTCTTAAAGGCTTGCCTTTTAACAGCATATGCTGCATACGCTGCTGCGTTTTTGGCTCCCTGATCAGGCTCAAGAAGGCTTCGCGCTCCAAATCTAATAGGTATTGCTCGTCAACCTCTGTTCCGTACGGCACTTTACCGCCGGAAATGACGTAGGCAATCTTCTTCGCAATTTTTAAATCATGCTCGGAAATAAAGCCCGACAGGAACATTGACTCAGCACCAAGCAAAAGGGTCGCAAAGCCGGAGTCGCCGGCAACCGGAACTTTTCTGCGGACTTTTGCTTTATATCCTTTTTCATGTAGCGCCAAAACAGCCTGTTTTGCGTCATAAAGCAAATGATCGCCGTTTATGCTGATGCCGTCAGCCAAGTCGAGGAAATTCGTCTCCCGAGCTTCCTCGGCTGATGTCGAAACCTTCGCAGTTGCGATTGTCTCAAAAACCTTATTGGCAACAGCCTGAAGGTCAAATTGGACTCCGTTTGGCAGATTCTCCAAATGTTTGATGTAAAGTTCCTTGTTTCCGCCGCCGCCTGGAAGTAAGCCCACGCCTACTTCAACAAGACCCATATATGTTTCGGATGATGCCTGAATATGTGCTGCTGGCAAACAAACCTCGGCTCCGCCGCCAAGTGTCATTGCAAATGGTGCGGCAACAACCGGCTTAGAGCTGTATTTCACACGAAGAAGAGCATTATGAAGCTGGCGGACAACCATATCAAGTTCATCATAATTATCGTCCTGAGCTTCCATCAGCATCATCGCGATGTTCGCTCCGACACAGAAATTCTTTCCTTGGTTCCCGATGACCAGTCCTTTATAATTCTTCTCGACTTCATCTATCGCATAGTTAATCATTTGGATTGTATCGAAACCAAGGGCATTGTTAGGAGAATGGAACTCTAAGAGCGCAACCCCGTCGCCGATATCAATCAGGCTTGCACCAGTGTTCTTTTTAATAACTCCCTTTTGCTTCTTAATTTTCTTAAGGTCGATGACCTTTGGATTGAATTCTACTAATTTATATTCGCCTTGATCGTAATAATAGAGCTCGGCGTTTTCTTCCTTATAGAAGGAAGTAAAGCCTTTTTCCAGCATGTCCGTTACCCATGCAGGCACTTCGCCGCCTGCTTGCTGGATTTTATTCACTGATTTCTCCACGCCGATAGCATCCCATGTTTCAAAAGGACCCATTTCCCAGCCGAAGCCCCATTTCATGGCGCGGTCGATAGCGACGATATCATCAGCAATTTCACCTAGCAGCTGTGCTGAATATACAAGCGACTGGGACAGCGTATTCCATAAAAATTGTCCTGCACGGTCGTTTGCGTATACAAGTGCTTTCAACTTGCTGGCAATGCCTTTTTCCTGCTTGCTAAGCTCGACGGAAGGCGCAGTTATTTTTTTGCGCGGGCCATATTCTAATGTATTTGGATCGATCTCCAAAATTTCCTTCCCTTTTTTCAAGTAGAAGCCTTGACCGGATTTGCTGCCGAGCCAGCCTTTTTCCACCATTGTTTTTAAAAAGGCAGGAATTTCAAAAACTGCTTTTTCGGCGCCTTCTACCTTTTCATAAACATTATTTGCTACATGATAGAAGGTATCGAGTCCAACTACATCCAATGTGCGGAAGGTGGCGCTTTTTGCACGGCCGATTAATGGACCTGTGATTGAGTCAATTTCACCGACGCTGTAGCCGCCCTTCAGCATTTCGCGGACTGTAATCAGCAGGCCGTATGTGCCGATGCGGTTGCCGATAAAGTTTGGCGTATCTTTTGCGACCACGACACCTTTGCCTAATACATCCTCGCCAAAAGTTTTCATGAAGGAGAGAACCTCCGGGTCTGTATATTCTGTCGGAATGATTTCTAATAATTTCAGATAGCGGGGCGGATTGAAAAAGTGTGTTCCCAAGAAATGCTTTTTGAAATCGTCAGAGCGGCCCTCAACCATGGCTTCAACAGAGATTCCTGAAGTATTCGAGCTGATGATGCTGCCTGGTTTGCGGAATTTGTCAACGCTTTCAAAAACTTGTTTCTTGACGTTGAGGTTTTCCACAACCACTTCAATGACCCAGTCAACATCCTTTAGTTTGACTAAATCGTCTTCAAGGTTACCGGCTTCAATCAGAGCAAGATTCTTTTTCGAGGTCAGCGGTGCCGGCTTTTGCTTCAATAATTTTTGGATGGATGCGGCACTGATACGATTTCGTACTTGTTTATCCTGTAATGTAAGTCCTTTGGCTTCTTCTTCCTTCGTTAATTCGCGCGGCACTATGTCTAAAAGTAATGTTGGAATGCCGATGTTTGCCAGGTGGGCAGCGATTCCTGAGCCCATTACACCGGACCCTAATACGGCTGCTTTCTTAATAAGTTGGTTCAACATGGTCTCCCCCTTCATCTTTTGAATGAACCCTCATTCATTTTTTGTCAAAAAAAATTCATTTTTTGGGTTGCTACCATTACTATAAAATATTTCAAATATTCGTGCAATCTATAAGCGCGGAAAATTGAAATTTTTTTGAAAAGTTATTTTTCTATAATGACGTACCTGCGGTGGAATGCTATTTATGAGGTGATAAAGATGGCAAGAATGAAAAAGGAACCTTCAAAAGCCGGCGTCAGTGCGGCTAGTGTGAAGGGAAATGCCGGACCGGGCCGTGAAGCTTCCGGCATCGATAAGCAAAACAGCCAAAATAGTCAATACAAAAGGTAAAAGGAGCTAAATTTTAGTTTAGTTTCGCCGTTTCGGTCATGTGGACTTCTTCTATGTGACCGATTTCTTTGTCTTGCCGTCATTTCGGTTGCTTAGCCCTCTTCTACATGTCCGTTTTCCCCATTTCACTCTATGAGTGAACATATAAAACCAGTTAACAGGAAACTTCACTATGAGGGGCACGCAGACTTTACTTTCGTGCCCGATATGCTTCGTTCATCTGTTTAATTTCATTCACAATTTGCTTCATTTCTTCTTTTGCTTCCGGGTACAGCTCATTCCAGTGCTTGGCCAAGGCCGGCATGGACTTAGCGATATGGGTATATAACGCCCATACCTTCACCTTCTCTTTTGTTTCCTCACTCATGTCCCCTACAAGAAGTTCACTATATTTCTCAAGCAAAGCGTCGAACTGCTGAACAAATATTTTCTCCATCATGGCATCTCCCTTCCTTGGCAATTTGACTGCATGGACATGTTTTGCACCGCTTTCCGGCAGGCAGCTGATAAGAAAAACAACACGTATTCCTTATTCTTACCTCTTCTGTTTTTTCACTATAATATTTTTGCAGTGGATTCAATTTATAGCGGCCAAACAGCGGTCCTTTCGCTTCAAAAAGCAAATAGCGGAAATCGTCATTTTCTATATCCCTTATTTCGGTTTCATAGAGCCAAAACAGGTAAACAGCAATATTTTCCCACAGGATTAGCTTTGAGATTCCAAAGTTTTTTTCCATTTGAGCAATCAACGGGTAAATATTTTTTGCAAAGAGATTCTCGATGACGCTGTCCCGCCATTCTGCACGATCCCCCGCGCCTTCCCATTCTTCCAAGGCCAAATCCTTGAATGAAAAGGCCGGCAGCCAGGCTTTCCCGGGGGCAGGTGCCTCCATATTAATATTGCACAATGTGACATTCATTTTTTTATTCCAAACCGTCATCGCGTACAAAGACATTACTGCGACAAAAGCATATCTTTTCATAAAAATAGATGCCGCTGCTTTGGAAGAAGGCGCCCCGATTATGGAAGTTAATTTTTCAAAAAAGTCCTCCAGCAACGCTTCATCAAGTAAATCCTCAACACAAAAGGAATATTCCAGATGAGGATTAAACCTATACTTTTCCAGTTCAAGGATATCAACCATTGTACGCGACCGCCTTTTCTAAAATACATCTTCCCTTTCCGTAAGGGATGCAGAGCGGGGTGCCAAAAAGGGGATCGCTCATGACTTCACAGTCCATATCAAAAACATTTTTTACAAGGGCACAGCTGATTACATGTTCCGGCCGGCCCTGGGCATACACCTTCTGATCCTTGATGGCGACAATATTATGGGCATATCGGCAGGCAAGGTTAAGGTCGTGAAGCACCATAACCACCGTGCGCTTTTTCTTTTCATTTAATTCAAAAAGCAAATCAAGAATTTCGATTTGGTGTGTCATATCCAGGTAAGTCGTGGGCTCATCCAATAAAATAATATCTGTGTCCTGTGCCAAAGTCATAGCAATCCAGGCCCGCTGTCGCTGGCCGCCGGAAAGCGAGTCCACTGTCCGTTCCTTAAGCTTTTCAAGCCTTGTCGCCTTAAGCGCCTCATTTACCTTTTTCTCATCTTCCCCGGACCATTGCTTTAACCAGGATTGATGCGGATAGCGGCCTTGTTTGACAAGCTGCAGGACAGTTAATCCTTCAGGTGCTGCGGGCGACTGCGGAAGAATTGCCATTTTTTTTGCAATTTCCTTGGTAGAAAGCTTATGGATTGCTTTTCCATCCAGCAAAACGGAACCCGATTTCGGCTTTAACAGACGGGCGATTGAACGAAGCAGTGTCGATTTTCCGCATCCGTTAGCTCCAATAAAAACGGTAATCTCACCCTTTGGAATTTTGAGATCCAGATCATTAATAATTAGCGTCTCCCCGTAGGAAAGTGACAATTTTTTTGTTTCAATCGCATTCATCTCATGCAGCCCCTTTTTTTGTCCGGCTTCTGCACCCGGCGGCTAGTGCACTTCACTAAATGGGCGCTTCCGCTTTTCTATGCATTCCTGGTTTTAAAAAGTAAATAGATAAAATAAGGTGCGCCTATACCTGCCGTAAAAACCCCGGCTGGCACCTCTAACGGGGAAAACATCGTCCGCCCGATTAAATCCGCCAGCATCACAAGGATTCCGCCAAGCAAAGCAGAGGTAGGAAGCAGTGCCCCAAAAGAGGAGCCGACCAGCCTCCGCGCCATATGCGGCGCCATCAGTCCAACAAAGCCAATGCCCCCGGCGAAAGCGACGGAACCGCCGATTAAGGCTGTGCTGATTATCAAGAGCGCAAACCGCTGTTTTTGAACCCTGCCTCCCAAACCAGTCCCCACCTCATCCCCAAGTTCTTGAATATTGAGGGTTCTGGCCGCTGATAGGGCAATAATGAGAAAAATAACTGTCCACGGGACAAGAATAGCAACATTTTTCCAGTTGGATCCGTACACCGTGCCGGTAATCCAAATATTTGCCTGACTTGCTTGATAAATCGGGCCCATTACCATAGTTAAAGTAGTTAACGCCTGCATTAGGGTTGAGATCCCGATTCCAATCAAAACAAGCCTGATTGGCGACACCCCGTTTTTCCAAGCAAGGAAATAAACTAAAAAGGCAACAACTCCAGCACCGATAAAAGCGGCTAATGGCAGCCAGGCAATACTTACTGTTAATGAATGATTTTTATCGCTAAAAATCGCTAAAAAACTAACAACCGCAAAGGCCGCCCCGCCAGTTATTCCAAGAACATCCGGGGATGCCAGTGGATTGCGGATCATTCCCTGTAAAATGCCGCCCGCAACCGCTAAAGAAATACCAGCCATTAAGGCGACAATAATTCTTGGCAGACGGAAGGATTTGATAATTAGCGTTTCCAATTCGGGTCCGCCGCCGACGAAAACCTTCATGACCGTAAGGGGATTAATTTTCATTTCGCCCATACCTGTGCTAATGACACATACGGCGAATGTTAGGAATAATAAAATGATAAAAATAAGGGCAGCCTTTCGATCAATCAAAAACGACACTCGATCATTGAACACTCGGAAATTTTTATACTTTTTCATCGTGCATTGAACCCCCTTCTTGCGATGTAGATAAAGAATGGAGTTCCAATGATGGCCGTCATGACGCCAACCGGCACCTCAGACGGCATGAAGACATATCTCGCAGCAATATCTGACGCTAATAATAAAATTGCGCCTAAAACCGCTGAAAAAGGAATCACCCAGCGATGGTCAATTCCAACAATTGAACGGGTGATATGCGGGACCACAATCCCCACAAAGCCGATGGGACCTGCCACCGCTACGGAACCGCCGGCTAATAATATTACGATGATTCCAATGGCGATTTTTAAAAATACCGTATTAACCCCAAGTCCTTTGGCTACATCCTCCCCCATTGCCAGGATGTTCATTTTTCCTGCAATGATAAGTGAGCCAATCCACCCTGCACCAATATAGGGCAGTACGGAAACGAGGATTTCAAGTTTCCTGCCCTGAACAGACCCGGCAAGCCAGAACAAAACCTGATCCAGCATGGCCTCATCCAGCACCAGCAGGCCTTGTGTAAAGGAAGAAAACATCGCCGACATCGCAGCACCGGCAAGCGTCAGCTTCATCGGTGTTAACCCCTCCCGGCCAAAGGATCCAATCGCGTAAACACTAAAAGCCGCAACTGCGGAACCGAAAAAAGCCAGGCCGCTGAACGCTTGCAAACTATTAACGGAAAAAAGAGTCATCGCAACAACAACGGCAAATCCAGCCCCCGCATTGATGCCAAAAGTCCCCGGGGAAGCAAGCGGATTTTTCGTTAACGTTTGCATCAGTACACCGGCAATGCCGAGGCATGCCCCTGCCGCGGAGGCAATTAATGCTCTCGGCAATCTAACCGTTTGAATGATGATATGTTCATTGGAGCCATTATTATGGGTGAAGGCATCGATTGCGGTTCTCCAGCTTGTATCGGTATAGCCAAAAACAATGCTCGCGCACATGAAAAACATCATCAAGAGAATAGCCATGATTAAACCAAGCCATTTGAATGAAGTACTTTTTAACAGCATATTGGATAAACCTTTCTAAAATGAATAATTTTAGTTTATCTCTAATTGAAAATGATTATCATTTACAACTACTAAGGAGGATACATATTAACATGAAAGCACTGAAATTGATGATTATGCTCTTTTCTG
>CAYNUT010000054.1:12400-22785 GCA_964400595.1 uncultured Neobacillus sp.
AGGAGGATACATATTAACATGAAAGCACTGAAATTGATGATTATGCTCTTTTCTGTCCTTGCCTTATTAGCGGCATGCGGCGGAGGAGATACGGAAAAGGCCGGGGAAAAGAAAAACGAACCGAAAAAGACCAATGCAAAACCATATACGATTGAACATGCAATGGGCTCCACGACGATTAAAAGCACGCCAAAACGGGTGGTTATTTTAACAAATGAAGGTACGGAAGCATTGCTGGCATTAGGGGTAAAACCTGTTGGCGCCGTGCAGTCATTTCAAGGCGATCCTTGGTACGACCATATGAAAAAAGATATGGAAGGTGTTGAAGTTGTCGGTGTCGAGGGCGAAGTAAACGTAGAGAAAATTGCCTCGTTGAAACCGGATTTAATTATCGGCAACAAGATGCGCCAGGAAAAAGTTTACGACCAGCTAAGTGCAATTGCCCCTACTGTTTTTTCCGAAACGCTTAGAGGCGACTGGAAGGAAAACTTTAAGTTGTATGCCAAGGCTTTAAACCTTGAAGAAAAAGGAAAGAAAGTTTTGGGTGAATTTGATAAACATGTTGCTGATTTAAAAACAAAGCTCGGCGATCGGACAAATCAAGAAGTTTCCGTTGTCCGCTTTATGGCCGGCAAATCCCGGATTTATTATACAGATTCATTCTCCGGAGTCATTTTCGACCAGTTGGGCTTTAAACGTGCTGCCCAGCAGGAGGAACTGTTTACACCAGAAAATAAGCTTGGCAAGTTAGCTGTTGAGGTCGGCAAGGAAGTAATCCCTAAGATGGACGGCGACCTTCTTTTCTACTTCACCTATGCGCCAAATGGCGACCAAAAGGCAATAGATACAGCCAAAGAATGGACATCTGACCCGCTTTGGAAAAATTTAAATGCCGTGAAGAGCGGTCATGCTTACGAGGTAAGTGACGCCATCTGGAACACCGCCGGCGGCGTACTGGCTGCGAACCTGATGCTCGATGACCTCGAAAAAATCATGCTGAAATAGAAAAGCGGAGGTGAAGTTGCTACCTGATATTCACCATAGAATACATCTTTGGAATTTCTTCATGCAGCTTTGCGACGAGCTGAACAGAAGCATCTTATCTTAAAAAACCTTCCCAAGGTATATATATGAAAAAGAGCGGGACTTGCCATGGTCCTGCTTTTTTTCATTGGGGTGCGGCTGATGGATTCCGCGGATTTGCACCTGAATTCCGCGGACTTTGGGATTAATTCCGCGGGTTTTCGTTTTAATTCCGCGGAATTCTACATTTACTCCGCGGAATTCCCCAACTATTCCGCGAACCGATGTTTCCATGCCACAAAAAAGAGCGGGGGGTTGAACAACACCTCCATATTTAGACTCTGTCTAAAATTTGGGGTGCAGTTCAAACCTCCCGCTCTAATCTTATGCCGTGGTCGAAAACATATATTTTTTATAGTGATAGCGAATTGAAAATATCAAACCAAGTCCCAGCATGTTCCCCATCAAGGCACTTCCCCCGTAACTGATAAACGGCAGCGGAATCCCGGTGATTGGCAGGACACCAATAGTCATACCGATATTTTGGAATACGTGGAAGGTAATCATGCTGATGACACCGACACAAATATACGTGTAGAAATTATTCTTTGTTTCCATGCCGACCTTTGTAATGTGATAAACCAGCAGGAAAAACAAACTAATCAAAACACTAGCCCCAATGAAGCCAAACTCTTCACCGACAATACTGAAAATAAAGTCCGTATGGCTTTCCGGCAAATAGACTTCCCGGTGGCCGTAACCCTTCCCTGCCGTTTGACCTGAGCCAATCGCAAGCAGGGATTTTGTCAGCTGGTAACCAGCCGAACTTTGAAAATTATATGGGTCAAGCCAGGAATAAATCCGGCCAAATTGGTACTGCTTCACACCAAGATATTTTTCAAGAATTTCCGGCTTCCATATAACAAAATACAAAATCGTTGACGCAAGGGCAGCTCCCGCTGTAAACAGAGGGGTGAGCAGCTTCCAGGAAATCCCCGAGATAAAAATCATGCCAAGCAGAATAGCCAGAAAAACGAGCGATGTACCCAGGTCAGGCTGCTGCATTACAAGCAAGAGCGGGACCCCCGTTACAATCCCCATCTTGATTAACAGCCAAAAATCAGATTGCAAAGTTTTCTCCAGATTTTTTTGGTGGTGGTCATCGATAACCCGGGATAGGGCCAAAATAAGAAATATTTTTACAAACTCAGATGGCTGCAGCGACCCCATAGCAGGAACCCGGAACCAGCTCTTCGCACCATTTATAACGGGTGCGATGCTTGGAGGAGCGACAATTAGCAGTCCAAGCAGGAAGATTCCAAAACCGTAGGCATACCAGGTCAGCTTGCGAAGCTGGTCGGAATCGAGTGTCATCACGCCGGCGATAATTCCGCCGCCGACCACATACCACACAATTTGCTTAATTAAGAAATTCTCCTTGTACTGGCCGCTTGCCTGCGCACTGTAAATCGAAATGCAGCTTGCCAGAAATAATAAAAGTAATATGAAAACAAGACTGTAATCCAGTTTTGAAGCTGTGTCTTTATTTGAAGTCATGTGTCAGTCTCCACCTTAAATAATGAACTTGTACATTCCTCCATTATATTTTTTTACTAGCAAAATCACAACTTCTAAAAGATGGATGGTTTTATTTACAAAAATAAATCCGCTTCATCTCCCCTGCCATCCACTCCAGATTATTCGGCACCTGCGGCAGCCCATAACCGATATAAAGCGGGGTCGTAACAAAACGCGGAACAACTTTTGCAAAAATAGTGTGATCCAGATGATGAAAAAAAACATTATAGCTTTTTGCTTTAAATGGAAAATAATTAAGAATATAATGAACAGCGATTTGCAGGTATTCCGAAAAACTTTCCCTGTAATCCGAATCGTCCATAGCAATATTAAATTCGTAAAAGCCAACCCTTGGCTTGGTTGATAGAGTAAACCGTACCCCTTCCGCCTTGGCAAGAACAATCCCCTCAAACATATCAAGAGATACTTTATCATGATAATCAAGGTCGCGGAGGCCGATGATCTGCATATGCGGATGAGCAATCGTTCCACCTGACAGCGGACCGTGATTTTTGAAAAAAATAACGGAGCGGTACTCACCCGTTTGCTCCATTTCCAGCCAATGCCTCAGCCCGAAGCTTATTAATCTATGTAAATGCTCCTTTGAGTAGGTTGATAATTCGGCGTGGCAATCATCTGTTTCGATTAAAACCGTTTGAAAGGCATTCTCGAGCACAGGGTATTTATTTTTCAAAAGAATAATCGGTCCGTCTACTGCAATCAGGCCGGTAAGTTTCTCACGTTCGCAAAATGGACACGCTTGCTCCTTGTTGCGGATGTTTTCCGGTTTTTGGATGCCGATGGATGTATTAAAGTGAAGATGTTTATTTTTCAAGTAAGGAACTCCTCTCAAAAGGACTATATTTCTATTTTATGGGAAAAAGCTCATGGATTGCACTTAATTTGTTTCAGATTTTATTTGACCTAAAGAGTTGGGAAACCTAAAATAAAAGGGGATTTCATTATTTAGGAATACTTGGCATATTTTTTAAATGTACAGGCTTTTGACTACATTAGAATGTGAGGGAATTTATGTTAACAAAATTAGAAGCGCTCATACTTGGGATTATTCAGGGGCTGACGGAATTTTTGCCGATTTCGAGTACAGGACATCTTTATTTAGGAAGGAATTTATTTGGTTTGCAGGAAGCGGGGCTTTTGCTTGATACAATGCTTCATGTAGGAACCCTGCTCGCCGTATTTGTTTTTTATAAGGATGAATTTATTAAAATTATTAAAAAGCCATTCAGCAAATTAACGTTTTTATTGATTGTCGGGACTATTCCAGCGGTGATTTTTGGACTAGCATTTAAAGATTTTATTGATGAAATCTCTAAGACCGGTGTTACGATCGGCTGGGAATTTCTAATCACTGGGCTGTTTTTATGGTTCGCGGACTCAGCGAAAAATGGCTATAAAAAAATGGATGATATCAGCTATAAGGATGCATTGATTATCGGGACTTTCCAGGCCGTGGCGATCATGCCGGCCATTTCCCGTTCAGGTATGACGATTGTCGCCGCCCTTTGGCGCAAATTAGACCGTGAAACGGCTGCATACTTCTCCTTCCTTTTGTCAACCCCGGCGATTGCGGGTGCGATTGTACTGCAAGTGAAGGACTTGTTTGGGCACAGCGGGGCTGCCGAGGAAATTACCTTATCCGCGCTGCTTGTTGGAATCGCTGCATCTGCCGTCTTCGGCTACATTGCGGTTAGATGGATGATTGGCTACTTGAAAAATCATTCCTTAAAACCATTCGCGATGTATGTTTGGGCGCTGGGAATCATAGTGTTATTCTTCCAATTCACGGGAAGATTTTAGTTTCGGAAATAACCGGTTATTCCGCCAATACGAATGGCTGTAAGTATAAAAAAGCGGCTCAGCGATGAAATCGAGCCGCTTTTTTGTATTTAATTGGAAACTGGCAGTTTTGCCATTTCTCTTGCTGCTTCTGCTGCTTGTTCTTTTGCTTTTGCCATGATTTCCGGAATTTGTTTTGGGAAATGATCCATTCCTTCTGCAAAAACGGTTTCCATTAAGTCGAAACCAAGGAATTCGAGGGCTTTGCTTAAATAACGGTCGCCCATTTCAAAATCTACCATACGGCCGGTGGAATAAATGCCTCCGCGCGTTTGAATATGAATGGCCTTCCTGCCGGTTAGAATTCCTTTTGCACCGTGTTCGGAATAAGTAAATGTTTTTCCAGCGATAAATAAGCAATCCATAAACGATTTTAAGATGGCTGGTGCGCCAAGGTTCCAAATTGGAGTCACAAATACATAGTAATCGGCATCAATAAAGCGGTCGGCAAGCGCATGCATTTTTTCAAGCTTGGTCCGCTCAGCTTCAGTTAGCTGGTCTTTTGTATAGCCCATAAAGGATAATTTGGCGCGGGCATAAAGTAAATCCATGTCAATCTCTGGGATATCCATGCTATAAAGGTGCCAGTTCTCGATTTCCACATCCGGCTGCACTTTTTTGAATTCCTCTAAAAATACTTCTCCAATTTGCATTCCTTTTGAAAGCTTAATATCATTTTTTGGATTGGCCGTAATATACAACAGCTTTGACATGTACATCCCTACCCTTATCTGCATTTTTTGTCCTCTACTACTATACTACAACAAACTTTTATGCTCACTAATGAACAATAAGTGAAGTTTATGAAAATATTGTGAATATCATTATTTTTTCGCAGATTGCGTGAACAATACATGACAATTCTTAACGATACTAAACAAAACTTGACAAAACTTAACAAAAATCACATACCAAATGGTATTATTTTTTTAGAATAGTGGAAAAAGGAGGAGGGATGACACATGGAAGAAAAGGCCTATACGCCCGATGAGGTTGCGCAAATCTTTCAAATATCTAAGCATACCGTCTATGAGCTTATAAAAAGAGGCGAACTCCAGGCCTTTAAAATCGGCAACAAAATGAGAATTGAACAAGCAGAGCTGGAGAGATTTAAAGAAAGCACGAAGGCGCCGGCAAAAAAACAGCCGGTTGAAGAAACTAACATACCAGCACATGCAATGGTCCGCCTTTCCGGCAGCCACGACTTTTTGGTCGAGCATTTTGTCAGAAAAGCTGCCAGCACCTTAAGCCTGCAAATTCATCCATCCTACATAGGAAGCCTGGAAGGACTCATGATGCTCTACCGCGGACAATGCGATATCGCTGCCATCCATCTGCTTGACCCGCAATCGCAGGAATATAATCTTCCCTTCATCCATCAGCTGTTTATTTATGAATCGATTGCGGTTATTAGGCTGGCGGCAAGGGAACAAGGCTTTATTGTCGCAAAGGGCAACCCGAAAGACATTCACGATTTTCATGACCTGACAAGAAAAGATATTCGATTTATGAACCGCCAAAAAGGGGCGGGCACCCGCTTTTTACTGGATTCAAAACTCTCATTCTACGGAATCGATCCGGGCAGCATTAATGGTTACAGCAATGAGGAATGGACTCACCTTTCAGCCGCTTCCTATATCAGCCGGGGCATCGTGGACGCTGCTTTTGGGATCCGCGCCGCAGCCAGCCACTTGGGGCTCGACTTTGTTCCGGTCGTAAAAGAACATTTTGATCTAGTTTTTCGCTTTACTGAGGAAAATAAACAAAGCCTCACTCACTTAATCCATTATCTGCAGTCAGATTCCTTCAAAAACAGCCTGACCGATTTAGACGGCTATTCGATTGCGGATTTAGGAAAAATAATCTATCAAACAATCAAAACGGAGGAACTAACATGAGAAAAAATCGTTTATTTGCAGTACTATTTGCATTCATGCTGCTCGTTCTGGCTGCATGCGGCAACAGCAATGACACAAAAGACACTGCTTCAAAGGAGAAAAAGCAGGAGGCTAAAGCAGCACCTACTGAGATGATTCTAGCGACAACAACAAGTACACAAGACAGCGGATTGTTGGATGTGTTACTGCCAATGTTTGAAAAAGAATATAATGTAAAAGTTAAACCAATAGCTGTAGGTACTGGACAAGCATTAGAAATGGGTACTAAAGGCGAAGCAGATGCACTTTTAGTACATGCCCCTGCTGCTGAAAAAGCCGTAGTCGATGCAGGCGATGCCATCAACTACAAACGCGTTATGTACAATGACTTTGTCTTAGTCGGCCCAAAAGCGAATCCAGCAGGTGTAAGTGGCGACGACATTCAAGCAGCATTCAAAAAATTAGCTGAAACTAAATCTGTTTTTATTTCCCGCGGTGATGATTCCGGTACAGATAAAAAGGAAAAAGGCATCTGGACTGTTCTTAACATCAAGCCTGCCGGCGATTGGTATGTATCAACAGGTCAAGGCATGGGACAAACTTTACAGGTTGCAGCTGAGAAAAAAGGCTATGTTTTAACTGACCGAGCTACATGGCTTGCTCAAGAGAAAAACTTGGGCGATATGCAAATCGTGGTTGAAGGCGGCAAGGATTTAATGAATATCTACCACGTTATGCAAGTAAATCCTGAAAAACATGATAAAGTTAATAGCAAAGATGCAGAAAAATTTGTTAAATTTATGATAGACCCTAAAACTCAAGACGTGATTGAAAACTTCGGCAAAAAAGAATATGGCCAATCATTGTTTAAAAAATATACAGAATAGAAGTTTTGAGGCAGCGGGCCTGGTGTCCGTTGCTAGCGAAAGAACATAGCATCTATATGGAGGTCCTCTGTTAAGGGGGCCCCCTTTTACTACATAAGACAATCCTGGAGGCATTATGGAACTGCTTATTGATGGACTAAAAAAAGCGATTGAGATGATTTTTTCCGGTGATCCGGAAGTTTTTGCGATTACATGGCTCACGCTCCGAGTCTGTCTGATTTCCATCATGTTTAGCACTCTGGTGGGGTTACCCCTTGGAATTCTTCTTGGTTTAACGAGATTTAAAGGAAGAAAAATAATCTTATTATTCATTAATCTCGGCATGGGCCTGCCCCCTGTGGTGGCCGGTCTTTGGATTACGATGCTCCTCTGGCGCTCAGGTCCGCTCGGTGATTTTTCCATGCTGTATACACCGATGGCCATTGTGATGGCGCAGATTTTAGTTTCCCTTCCAATCATTACAAGTCTGACCAGCTCAGCATTTCAGCAAATCGACGAAAAATTACTTCTGCAAATTAAGGCGCTCGGGGCAACAAAGTTTCAAAGCTTAATCATATTGCTTAATCAATCGAAAATCGCGATTGTAGCGGCGATTATGGCAGGCTTTGGCCGGGTAATTGCAGAGGTTGGGGCAGCCATGATGGTCGGCGGCAATATTCAAGGCGACACCCGCATTCTGACCACGACCATCGTGATGGAAGTTTCAAAAGGAAATTTTGATATCGCCCTTGCCCTTTCATTTATTCTATTATCTGTTGCCCTCATGATAACGGCACTCTTAACCTTTTTGCAGCAAAGGAAGCGATTGATATGAATCCGTTAATCGAGATGAAAAATGTAACTTTTAAAGCCGGGAGCCGGGAAATTCTCGATATTCCAGAATTTGCTGTTCAAGAAGGTGAATTTCTAGGGATCATGGGGCCAAACGGTGCTGGAAAAAGCACGCTTCTGAAGCTGCTGTCCTTTTTGGAGCAGCCAACAAGCGGGGCGTTTTTCTATCGCGGCGGATCTATTCCTTCTGGTGCCGCTCCACTGGAATTAAGACGCCGGTTTTCGATTGCCCTCCAGCAATCATTGCTTTTGGACGGAACGGTTTTTTATAATATCTCGCTTGGCTTAAGCCTGCGTAAGGTTCCAAAGAACGTTATTAAGGAAAAAACAGCCCGCTGGATGGAGCTGTTTGGTATCAGTCATCTAGCGAAAAAAAATGCCCTTTACCTGTCAGGCGGTGAGGCCCAGCGTGTCAATCTGGCGAGGGCCATGATTGTCGAGCCGGAAATTCTTTTTCTCGATGAGCCTTTTTCAGCTTTAGATTTTCCGACAAAAATCAAGCTAATGGAAGATTTCAAGAAAATTATTAGTGAGACAAAGACAACAGCAGTCTTTGTAAGCCATGATTTAATGGAGGTCCATTACCTGACAAATCGTCTTGCAATTATTGTTGATGGCGAAGTGAAGCAATCCGGGCCAACTTCTCTGGTTCTGGAGCATCCCGATTCCTCCACTCAATCCTTCTTAAATGAGTGGAAAAAATTTTATCCGCTAGCACGTTAACGCGAAGGCAGTTCCGTTTGGGATCTGTCTTTTTTTAAATAATTGCTTAAAAGATGACAGACGACTAAAATATGTTATATGTACATAATGAAATGGTTTTCAAGGGGGAGTTTGTATGAGGTATGCAATAATAACCGGGGCATCCAAGGGGCTGGGCGAGTCCATTGCCAAGCGGCTGATAAAGGAAGACATTGGCGTGGTTTCTGTGTCCCGGACGGAAAATGATGACCTTAAAAGCCTGGCGATTGAAAAACAGGTATTTTATAAACATTTCTCTTGCAATCTTTCCTTAGAAAAAGAAATCCAGGAAGTGTTTATGGAAATTGCTCATTATCTTTTTCAAAAAGATCCACGAGAGATTTTGCTGATTAATAATGCAGGCGAAATCGAACCAATAGGACATGTTGGAAATTTAGATCAAGCACCTATTATTCGCAGCATCCAGGTAAATTTAATCGCACCCATCCTGACAACCAATTTGTTTTTTAATAAGGCTCAGATCACGAACACGACTGTACAGGTGATCAATGTGACATCAGGTGCTGCAGTCCGCTCGATTGAAGGCTGGAGCATGTATTGCAGTTCGAAGGCTGGGATAAATATGTTCACACAAACCGCCGCCCTTGAGCAGGCGGCACAAAAAACCAATAATAAAATTATCGCCTTCAGCCCGGGAGTCATGGACACGAACATGCAGGCAACAATCCGCTCTTCCTCAAAGGAAGACTTCAGAGATCTGGAAAAGTTTATCGAATTCAAGGAGAAAGATATGCTCTTAAAGACCGATGTGGTCGCAAATGCATTGGTGGAATTGGTTCTAAGCGGCGGGGTTGAAAGCGGAAAGGTTTACAATATTAACGATTTGCTAAAACACTAAAATGGCAGACTCCAAAAGTATGAAATCCAATATGATTTCATACTTTTTTAATCCCTCTCCCCTTAACTGTCCACCCCACGCGGACAAATCACAAAGATTTGTCCACGAGCGGTGCCTGACACCACAGTGATGACACCTCAATGATGACATCACAATAATTTAGTCTGCCTGCGGGAACCACAGGGTGATGGTTGTGCCTTTTTTCAGCTTGCTTTTGACTTTGATGAGGCCTTTGTGGGCATCCATTAGGGCCTTAACTATTGAAAGACCGATGCCGGCGCCGCCGGTTTTGCGGTCGCGTGATTTGTCGCCGCGGTAGAAGCGCTCGAAGATAAACGGAATGTCATCCTCCGCCATCCCTGAGCCCTCATCCTGAATCCGGAAGCCGACATAGCCATCCATCTCCTTTACCACGGAAATGGTCACATTCTTGCCCTCAGGTGTGTACTTTAACGCATTGTTGAGAACATTGGAGAGGATTTGCATCAGCTTATCCTTGTCAGCCTCAAACAGCTCCTCCTCAGCGGGCTCAACAATGTGCAGCCCGACGCCCTTCTCTTTAAAAATCGGCAAAAACATTTCCCATAAAGCTGCCAGCACACTGCCTGCTTCCAGCTCATATTTTTCAAGCCTGATTTGAGGATTTTCCGCTGCAAGCAATTTTTCCAGCTCATTCACAAGCCTTACCAAGCGCATGAGTTCCTCGTGACTAGCCTGCAGGCGCTGCTG
>CAYNUT010000055.1:0-21450 GCA_964400595.1 uncultured Neobacillus sp.
TGTGTTTCACGCTGTACCATTGCGGTTATTCAAAAGAAAAAATTAGGGATTTAATCAAATCAAAGGGATGGAATTTCCCATCCTTTTGTAGAAAAATTTAAAATATTTCCATTCAATTCATGCTATAATGGAAAGAAAAATAGAAAAAAAGCACAATTTTTTGTACAGGTTTCTTTATATAATGGTAGTAAGGAAAAATGGAAGGTGGTGAGATGATGAGAGCTAGCCGGCAGCATTTATTTATTGATTTTGAATTTACCATGCCTGAAAGGAATGTCCGTATGAAAGACTTTTTTGCGGAAATTATTGAGGTTGGGATTGTTGCGGTGGTAAATGACGAAATTACCGAGCAATTTTCATCCTTTGTGACTCCGATGAAATTTCCAAAGTTATCCGAACGCTGCAAATCATTCCTACATATATCACAGCAGCAAGTGGACAAAGGGCTGTCATTTTTTAATTTTATCCGAAAGCTTGAGGAATTTATTAAACCCAATTTAGAAACAACCATCGTGACTTGGGGAAATATGGATATGAAAGTCCTTCGCCATAACTGTTTGCAGGCAGGTGCCTCGTTTCCATTTCACGCTGCTGAACTGGATTTATCAATGGAGTATAAACGCTTCTTTGGTGATCAAAATCAAACAGGGCTTTGGAAGGCAGTTCAGGAGTATGGCAAGGAAGGGACCGGCCGGCATCACAGGGCACTGGATGATGCGTTGACTACCTACAATATTTTCAAGCTCGTGGAGAAGGATAAACGCTATTTAGAAAAACCGCAGCCAACCACAATTGGTGACCGGATTGATTTTTCCAAGCTATTAAATGAATTCGCATAAAAGGCCAAATCACTCAACCTGATTTGGCCTTAAGTGTGACTATGCTTTAAAATAATCTTTCTCTAAGGATTCCAAGCTTCTCATGCTCAAAACTGACCATTCTGACGGATTTTCTTCGAGTTCGCTTTTCATTTTATCAACAGCTGTTTTTAATGATTCTAAATAGACCGGAACCTCTTCAATGTACGGTTTCACCATTTGTTTCGGGATATTGGCCTGCTCACGATAGCTTAGGGCACGTCTTTCGTGAAAAAAAAGGACATCTGCATCTTTCGGACTGTGCAAATCCCCCTGCATCGGATGCTTTAAGACCCCCAAAACCCTGAACAAATAATGCTGCGGCCGAATTTCCGTTATTTCTCCAATATATTTCCCCGTTTTATAAATTCCAGTGACAACCGTCCCAATCTGTAATTCTTCCATTACTAATCCCCCTAAGGTAACTTGATTCTTCCCTCTCATTATGACTAAATAAAAATAATAGTGCAAAAATATTACATTTCGTTTAAAGTGAAAAAATGGAGGGATGATATATTGAGAAAGAATCTGCAAATGACTTTGATATTATCGATGATTGTATTCGTTTTGGCAGCATGTGGGACAAGCGCTAAGAAGGAAACATCAAAACCGAAGAGCGCGCAGCCAAAAACTGAACAAAAGGAAGGAGATAAGGAAGTGGGAAATACTGTCTATCCACAGCTGACGGCAGAGATATCTGAAAACGAAAGATTAGTTGAAATGGAAACTTCCATGGGGACGATTAAAATCAAATTATTTCCTGAATACGCTCCGAAAGCAGTAGAAAACTTTGTGAAACATAGTGAAGACGGATATTATAACGGACTTATTTTTCACCGGGTGATTAAAGATTTTATGATCCAAGGCGGCGACCCTAAAGGAGACGGAACCGGCGGTGAAAGCATTTGGGGATCGCCATTCGAAGATGAGTTTTCGAAAAATCTCTTTAATATCCGCGGCGCCTTATCAATGGCAAATTCCGGAGCAAATACGAACGGAAGCCAATTTTTTATCGTCCAAAATACAAAGCTCGACCCTTCCATGAAATCACAAATGGAACAGGGCGGCTGGCCGAAAGAAATAATTGATGCCTATGAAAAAAATGGCGGAACACCGTGGCTTGACGGTCGTCATACTGTATTCGGCCAGGTGATCGAGGGCATGGATGTGGTTGATAAAATTGCTGAAACCCAGGTCGGTGCCCAAGACAAGCCAGAAAAAGATGTTGTGATTAAAAAAGTAAAAGTCCTAAAATAAGCAGAGAATTAGTCTGAAACGATTTTTCTTGCTATAATGAAGCTTAAAGCATGTCCTTTCTAGAAAGGGAGAAGAGAAATGGTTCAGCCGGTTGTGCTGTCTTTATTTTTGTATTTTCCAGAAGATAAATCAGAATATATTCCGGCAGCAATTTCGTTTGTTATTTTTTTGATATTTGCTCTTTTAACCATGAGGTGGATCGTCGTAGTTTCTAAGCGGGAAGCCAAGAAAGCAAAAGAACTGGAAGAACAACTGAAAAAGCAGCCGCCTTCTCAAGGGAACAGCTAATCAAAGCTGTTCTTTTTTTATTCGCATAGTCACATCGCCAGTTACTCATACTAAAGGCAAATTGCCGATAGTGGGGGGAATACATATGAAAAAATTTTGGATGATGATTACGCTGCTCCTTTTATCAGGATGCGTGGAAAAAAACGTGAAGAAAATCAATGTGGAGATGTTTAATGCGGAGGGTGATTCCTTGGGAACAATTAAAGCAGCAGAGCAGGCGAAGGGTGTCAAGTTGACTGTTAATTTAAAGGGGCTGTCCCCCGGCGAACATGCCATACATATTCATGAAAAAGGGAAATGCGCGGCGCCGGATTTTAAATCAGCCGGCAATCATTTTAACCCTGAGAAAAAAGAGCACGGGCTGCTCCATCCGAAGGGGGCCCATGCGGGGGATCTGCCTAATTTAATTGTCGAGGACGACGGTTCTGTTAAAGCAGACATAATGGCCCCGAATGTGACGTTGAAGAATGGAAAAACTTCTTTATTTACAAAAGAGGGGACGACCATTGTCATTACAGAGAATAAAGATGATGGTATGACGCAGCCGGCAGGGGATTCCGGCAAACGCATCGCCTGTGGAGAAATCTCTAAGGATAAGAATAAACAGGGGCAAAAGAAAGCACAGGATGAAAAGCAGTAGGCAATAGGCCATACGATTAAAAGCCTATTTTCCTTATTAGAATTAAAAATAGGTAAAAATCTATGCTTATCCTAAAAAGTAGACATACACTAACATGAGACTTTTTAGGAGGCGTTATAATGACAAAAAGGCAAATGCCGGGCGGATTCCAAGGAATGCCCGGCCAAGCGATGGGCTTTCCGCAAATGATGGGAGGATATCCTCAGATGGGGTATCCACAAACGATGGGAGGATATCCTCAGATGGGGCATCCACAGACGATGGGAGGATATCCTCAGACAGGGTATCCACAGACGATGGGAGGATATCCTCAGATGGGGTATCCACAAACGATGGGAGGTTACCCTCAGATGGGATATCCACAGACGATGGGAGGATATCCTCAAATGGGAGGTTATCCAACGGGGATGACTGGTTATCCACAAGGAATGAGCGGAATGCCGCAAACCGGACAAACCATGACAAAGCCGCCATCAGGCCAGCGTAAAAACAAGAAATAGTATACTCTGGAGCATTTCTGAACCTGTTCTTTTCTCCCTGAGAAGGACAGGTTTTATTTTTACAAAAAATTCATTATACTTAATGGTAAAAATATCAGTAGGAGTGCGGTTTATGGACAATAAGCTCTATTATAAAGACGCATACATAAAATCATTTCAAGCGAAAGTCGTGAAGCAGGAGCAGGATGATACTGGAAAATGGTATGCGGTGCTGAATCAAACGGCATTTTATCCGACCGGGGGCGGGCAGCCGCATGATCAGGGAACCATCTCTAATATAAATGTTGTTAATGTTGAGGATGTTCAGGGAGAAATCCGTCATTATCTTGACAGCCCCTTGAAGGATACCAGCAGTGAAATTAGCGGTGCAATTGATTGGCCGAGAAGATATGATCACATGCAGCAGCATGCAGGGCAGCATATTCTCTCAGCAGCATTTGACCATTTATTCGCCTATAAGACGGTTGGCTTTCACTTAGGGGCTGAGTTGTTAACCATTGACCTAGCCGCTGACAATCTATCAGAGGAGGAAGCTAAAAAAGCAGAGGAGCTGGCGAATCAGATTATCCTGGAAAACAGATCGATTGAGACAAAATGGGTAACAGAAGAAGAGCTCTCGCAATATTCGTTAAGAAAAGAGACAAAGGTAAAAGAAGATATCCGCCTTGTGATCATTCCTGATTTTGATTATAACGGCTGCGGTGGAACTCACCCAAAAGCGACTGGAGAGGTTAGAGCCGTTAAAATATTGGACTGGGAAAAGCAAAAGAAAAATATCCGCGTTCAATTTGTCTGCGGAGAACGGGTCCTTGTCCAGTTTCAGGCGAAGCAAAAGGTTCTGCTTGAGTTGAGAAAGCAGCTTAATTCTCCGGAAAAAGCCATGCAGCAGGCAATCAGCAGGCTGCTTGATAGTGGTAAGGCTCTAGAAAAAGAATTGGAAAAATGCCGGGAACAGCTGCTGGAATTTGAAGCCGGGGACCTGCTGCGTCAAAATGAGGGTCAGTTTGTGAGTCACATTTTTCAAAACAGAAGCTTAAAAGAATTGCAAAAATTAGCCCGCTTAATGACAACAGAAAACGATTCTGTCGTTGTGTTCTTGGCAGCGCAAAATGATCAGCAGCTGCAAGTTGTTTGTGCAAGAGGCCAAGGGCGGTCTGAAAGTATGAAAAAAGTACTGGGAAAGGCAATGTCATTGATTGAAGGAAAAGGCGGAGGAAACGACTTGTTTGCCCAGGGCGGTGGAGCAGCTAAAATACAGCCTGAGCAGCTCCTGGAATGTTTAATAAAAGAATTGGACGTAAAAAGCATTGTTTAGTCCCCGAAAAAGAGAGTTGGGTAGATTTCTGGCAGAAAGAAAGGAAGATAGTGCCCGAAAATCGGGGACAGCCAGATTTCGGACACAAAGAACTGCTATTTTTTGAAAAAACATTTCATGAGGACTAAAAACTGGGATTAACCAAAATTCAGTCCTCATGGCCGCCTTATGAGGACTGAAAAACGGGTTTACCTAAATTTCAGTCCTCATTCACCCAAAACCAGCGGGTTTTCCTTATTCAGATTATATATTTGATCGAAAACCGTAACGGACAAATCCTCACCATCCATAAGTGTCAAGATGCTCTTTCCAGCCGTTTTTTCCAGCCGGATTTTCCTGCCCTTATATTTTAGTGAAAAACTATAGCCATCCCATTCGTCTGGCAAGATCGGATGAAGTGATATTCCGTTTTCTTTAATCCGCAAGCCGCCAAAGCCAAAGACAATCGCCAGCCATGTGCCTCCCATGTTGGCCAAATGGAGACCGTCTTTAGTATTGCCGTGGGTGTTATCTAAATCGAGACGGGCCGTATCAATAAAATAGTCGTATGCTTTTTGCTTGAGCCCAAGTTTTGATGCCAGAATACTGAACACACAAGTGGATAACGATGAATCATGGGTTGTGATTTTTTCATAATAATGATAAGAATTTCGGATTGTTGCTAAATCCTGTTCATCTTCAAGTAAAAAGTGCGCAAGCAAGGTATCTGCCTGCTTGCAAACCTGATAGCGGTACAGGGTGAGCGGATGATAGTGCAGCAAAAGCGGAAAATGCTCTTTAGGCGTATTTTCGAAATCCCAAATGGCTTTTTGCAAAAAAGTATCATCCTGTGGATTAATTCCTAGAGCCTCGTCATATGGTAAATACATCTGTTCGGCAGCTTTTAGCCATTTATCAGCCTCATCATCCTCTAGATTGATTTTCTCACAAACCGCTGTAAGCTGCCTTTCAAACAACCGATAAACTTTATAAGCCCATTGCAGATTGTATTTTGCCATTACGTTTGTATAATAGTTGTTGTTCACGATACAGGTGTACTCATCAGGGCCGGTGATGGCGTCAATTTTGAAGAATCCTGATTTGTCAAAGTGCCCTGTTTCCACCCATAATCTTGCCGTTTCGAACAGTAATTCCGCTCCGAATTCTTTCATAAAAGCCACATCTTCAGTTACAAGATAATATTGGATAAAACTATAGGCGATGTCGGCGCTGATATGGTATTGGGCAGAGCCTGAAGGGAAATAGGAGGAACATTCCGTGCCGGAAATGGTCCGCCATGGAAATAAGGCTCCTTCCCGATGCCCCATCTCTTTTGCGTGGTTTCGCGCATCATCAAGAATAGAGTGGCGGTATAGCAGCAGCCTTTTCGCTATTTCCGGCTGTGTCATTAGAAAAACTGGGAACATATAAATTTCTGTATCCCAAAAATAATGACCCTCATAACCTTCGCCTGACAAGCCTTTGGCAGCTATATTAGAAAAACGGTCCTGTCCGGTTGACTGGAGAAGGGCAAATAAATTAAACCTTATTCCTTCCTGAAGTGACTGGTCCCCTTTAATCTCAATATCAGCAGAGCTCCAAAAATATCTTAAATACGCTTCCTGTTCCTGCAAAAAGAAAGCAAAATTTTTAGCTGCTAACTTCTTCAGCAGCCCGGCTGCAGAAGCTTGTAAATCACTACCGTGTCTTAATGTATCCACGAAAATGCTTTTCTTTTCGAATTCAGCTTTACCCGTAAATTCGAAAATAAATTCCGATGTTATCGACCCAGCACCGATATGGTCTTGCAGTGAAAAAGGAGCAGATAGCCAGTAGTTAGCAGCACAAGCCGTTTTTAATCTTGTATTCGTTGTTTCACACTCGACAAAAGAGACGCCGCCCTCCAGCTGCTCAACATTCGTAACCCTTAATAGTTTAGCATGGCCTGATGCCACCCGGGGGTCATTTTCGTCCACGTAGTTTGAAACATCACCATTCACAGTTGAAACAATGCGTACCTGTCCTTTATAGCCGGGTGCCTCAATCTCTACTCTTTGTATAAACACTTCTTTTTCAACGAATGAAACCAACCGTTTGAAGGTGAGTGTCACTTCTTTGCCGGAAGGGGAGCGCCACTCAATAATTCTTTCTGAAAAGCCTTTATCAAGGTATAAATTTCGTTCAAAAGAAACTACTTCCCCTTCGGACAGGCTAAAGCGTTCTTCCCCTAAAAAAATTTCAAACGTTTGCGAATCGATAATATTTAACAGCTTCTGCTGTGTGTCTGGAAAAGCAAAGAGCTTTTCACCGTATGGTATCGTGACGCTATCATGAAATGCGTTGATGTATGTTCCCCGGATCGTTTTTTTACCAGGAGGAAGGCCCTCCTCAAAATTTCCGCGGACCCCGAGGTATCCATTCCCGTTAAAAAATAAACTTTCATCCACTAATATTTGTGCATCATCTTTCGAATAGGAACTAATTGTCCATGACATGTTGTATACACCTCAATTTTGCATAGAATGAACCTGGATTATTCCTTCACTCCTCCGCTTGTCAGCCCAGAAACAATTTGCTTTTGGAAGAATAAAACAATAATCAGCGTAGGAATAGTTACAATCGCAGTGGCCGCAGATACCTCACCCCACAGGATTTCAAATTGAGTCCGCAAGAAAGAGATTGCAACAGGCACAGTATGATACTCAGCGTTAGGATTTAACGTAATCGTTAACAGGAATTCATTCCAAGCTGCAATAAACGTAATAATCGCAGTCGTAAAGACTCCCGGTGCGGCCAATGGAAAAATGATTTTATACAAGGTTTGGAAGGTTGTCGCCCCGTCCATCTTTGCCGATTCCTCAAGTGCAGAAGGAATCTGATTAAAATGAGTGACGAGAATCCAGACCGCCATTGGCAGTGTAATAGTTGAATAAGGCAAGACAACCGCGAATGAATTCAATAATTTAAAATGTAAGAATAAATTATAAACCGGGCCTGTAATGATCATTTGCGGGAACATTGATACAGCCAGAATCAAGCCAAGAAGAATGTTTTTTCCCTTAAATTGAAACCTTGAAATTGCATAGGCTGAGAAAGTGGCCACGACAATGATGTAAACAGTGGTGGTGGTTGCCACGATTAAACTGTTTTTTATGGAGTTTAAAATATTTTTTTCAAAAAGTATCGTTATATAGTTTTGGAAGGTCGGCTCTTCTGGGATAACGCGAAATGCTCCTGTACCGAATATTTCACCTGAAGTTTTAAAGGAGGTGACAAATACCCAAAAGAATGGGAACACCATCGCAAACAAATAGAGGACAACTACAATTCCAAAGGTAATCCACAGTTTTCTTTTTGATGCCTGCATAGTATCACCCCTTAACTTCTTTCCATTAAGTTAGCGCCCAGGAATTTCACAAAGATAATGGCGATGAACGCGACACATAGAAACATGATCATGACGATGATCGAACCGTAGCCAAAGTTTGTTTGGCCGAACATTACTTTGTAAGCATAGATGGACATCGTTTCTGTTTCTCCGCCTGGTCCGCCGCCGGTTAACACGAAAACAAGATCGAATACCCTGAAGGCATCTAATGTACGGAACAATAAAGCAACCAAAATCGAGGGCTTTAACAGCGGCAATGTTACTTTAAAAAATGATTGAATATTATTGGCCCCGTCAATGGATGCAGCTTCATATAAATCCTTGGAGATATTTTGCAAACCGGCCAGTAAAAGCAGCGCCATATACGGTGTTGTTTTCCAGACATCTGCTAAAATGGTCGAGGCCATGGCTCCCGGACCGCTGAGCAGCAGGTCTTGGGATTTCTCGACGAGCCCAGCGGCTTCAAAAAAATGAGCGACGATGCCGCTGCTGCCATTGAAAAGATAACTCCACATCAAAGCAGCAACCGCAGTAGGGATAGCCCATGGAATTAATGAAGCAGTTCGGATAAATCCCTGGCCAAAAATCGTTTTATTCAATACCAGTGCAAGCCCTAACCCTAGGGCCAGCTCAATAAATACAGAGACCACTGTAAATAGCGTTGTATTCCATAAGGCAGTGCCAATTCGATCATCAGAGAAAACATGTTTGTACCCTTTGAAGCCGATAAAGTTTGCCGGGATCACACTATTTTTCAAATCATCTACCAATGCCGGCAGATCGTCCTTATGTATCAGCTCGTATTTTTGATTGAGGAATTGAACGAGTCCCTTGGCATCCTTGTGAAGCTGTTCGACTTTTGTTCTTTCTTCGTTGCTGATTTTAATAACACCTTTTTGATTTTTAAAGGCATCATCCACATTTTCCAACTGCCTTTTGAGTTTATTCACCCTGTCAACATCCGCTTGATCTTTTATATTAGGCAGGTCTTCTTCAAGGAACATGGTGATATACATTTGGGTTTCGTTAAAGAGCGAGATATTAAATCTTTCGCTGAAATATAAACCTGCTTTTTGCTGGTCATTCAGACGATAGTCAAAAAATGTATAGGTTAAGGATTGGAGCACGGGCCATAAAGAAAAAACGCCAATAAGTACTAAGGTTGGAACAATAAACAGCCATTCCTTAAATCCCATTTTTCGCATGGTATCACCTTTTCACTGTTGAATATTTATTAAAGAAAAGGGAGGCCCTTAACAGCAGCCTCCCTGTTTTTCAGTTTTGCACCTTGAAAATTGTCCCATTTCGGCACCTTTAAAGAGGTGCTTCCGCATTGCTAATTACTCACCTTTTGCGGCACTTTCAATTGCTTTTACAGCTTCATCAAGTCCAGCGCCGGAGCTCAAGTATTTATGTGCTTGGACTTGAATGGTATCAGAGGTTTTGGAGTACTCTGGCGATACTGGTCTGGCTATCGTTGTTGTTAAGGCTTTTTGGAAGCCAGGATAGCTTAACATTGCATTGGCTGATTTTACTTCGTCATTGTTTAGAAGAGCGTTATAGCCTGGTAAGTATCCGCCCTTAGTTGACATAATTTTTTGGCCTTCTTCACCGGCAGCAAATTTAATAAATTCCCAAGCGCCGTCAAGATGTTTCGAATTCTTATTTATACCAAGCAGCCATCCTCCGACAGATCCACCGTTAGGAAGCGGAGCGATTCCTACTTGGTCAACTGTTACAGTTACGCCGCTTTCTTTTCCTTTAATGCGGCCGAAGGCATATGGCCAGTTACGTTCGAAAACAGCATTGCCCTGTTCAAAGTTGGTATGGGATTCCCCTTCCATGAAGTTTAATAAATCTTTAGGTTCGAATGGCGCCTTTGTGAATTTATACATCATTTCAAGGCCGCCTTTTACATCCGAATAAGATTTAGAAAACTCGGTGACGTTTACGGTTAATCCTTCATACTGCTTTGATTGATAGACGAAACCATATTTGGTATTGTTAGTGCCTGTATATTTTTGTGCCATATTATAAAGGTAATCATAGGTATAGCTTCCGCTGTCAAGCTTTGCAGCATCTTCCTTGCTTACAATATCCTTCCGGTAATATAGCAATCCTAAGTCGGGGAAGAATGGGAGGGTGTATTGTTTACCCTTATAATTTCCGGATGTCATGGATCCGGAGTTGAAATCTGTCTTTTTAAAACCCGCTTTATTCATGTTGACATCAATTGGATCTAAATATCCGGCACCAGCGAATTCACCGGCCCAAACAACGTCCATTGAGAGGACATCGTAATCAGAAGAGCCGCTTGATAAGGAGTTTAACAGCTGATCGTGCATTTGCGCGGAGTCATTGGTCATTTGCGTCCACTCGACCTTATATTTGTCCTGCTTTTTGTTGAAGGCATCAATCAATTCTTTTGTGGCAGGAGTGTTGTCGTTTTGGGCTGCAAATTTAAGGACAATTGGCTGGTCATTTCCTTTGTCAGTTGTTTTGGTTTTGTCGTTGTTGTCAGTGTCATTGCTGCAGCCTGTCAATGCAATGCTTGCTGCAAAAGAAAACGCTAACAATTTACTGAATAGTTTTTTGCTCTGCATTTCTTTCTTTACCCCCTTATGGTTGATACTTGAATTTTATAATCTAGAATTTTACAATTATATTAAATAAATGAGATTTTTAATATTTTTTTAAGGTGATATTCGAATGATTAATAACAATATCAAGCGGTATTTTGAAAATCGAATTGAAAATAATCTCAATTTTTATTATCACCCTTCGTTTAACTTAGAGCAACAGTTAATGGATTGTATCATTCGTTGTGAGAAGGAAGCTGCAAAAGAGGTTTTAGACCAAATCAATAGTCTGGAACGGGCAAAGCTTTCCCAGGAACCTGTTCGCTCCCTGAAGAATTCACTGATCTGTTCTTGCACATTGTTTACCCGTGCGATTATTAAAGGTGGGGCGTTACCGGAGGATGCCTTCAGTTTAAGTGATGTGATGATTCGGGAAATTGAAAAAACAGATTCTATTGAAGCCATCAAAGCTCTTGAATATGATATGGTTTTTTGTTTTATTGATACCTTGAAGTCTGCCAATCGTTTAGAATATAATCATGTGGTTAATCGTGCGATTACATACATACATAAAGAAATCCTTAATGAAGTTTCATTGGAAAAAATTGCGGAATATGCTGGTGTCCACCCGGGCTACCTTTCGAAGGTTTTTAAGGAATCTGTCGGGGTGACCATTCCAGAATACGTTAATCGAAAAAAAATTGAAGACGCAAAATATTTCCTCCTTCATTCAACATATCGTCTAAGTGATATCGCCCTTATGTTCGGGTATTGCAATCAAAGCTATTTCACCTCTCTTTTTAGAAAATATACGGGTATGACCCCAAGACAATACAAAAATGCTACTTTATCCAAAACAAAAGTTCCTGAAAAAAGTATCAAGGAAAAGGATGAACTTGTTAATATTAAGTAAATAATAAAAATTGACCATTAACGTATTATTTTTTTAACCGTGAAGGGATGGTTCAGATTGGAAAAACAACAAATTGGCGTCGTTGGCGTCGGAGTAATGGGAAGAAGCCTGGCCTTAAATTTTGAGAGCAAGGGCTTTTCTGTATCGGTCTATGACCTTTCGGCCGAGAAGGTACAGGAAATTTTAGAACATAATAAAGGGAAAAATATAGCGGGTACGACGAATATTGAGGAATTTATTCAATCGTTAGAGAGTCCCCGGAAAATTTTATTAATGGTAAATGCTGGTGCGATTACGGATAAAGCGATTGAATCACTCCTGCCGTTCCTTTACAAAGGCGATATTCTCATTGATGGCGGCAATACCTTTTACCGGGATACGGTTCGGAGAAATGCCGAACTCGCAGAAAAGGGCATTCTTTTTATCGGTGCCGGCGTATCCGGGGGCGAGGAAGGAGCGCTTACAGGTCCAGCCATTATGCCTAGCGGGCAAAAGGAAGCATATGATGCGGTTGAGCATCTATTAACGGCCATTTCTGCAAAGGTAAACGGGGAGCCATGCTGTACCTATATCGGTCCTAATGGTGCCGGACACTATGTAAAAATGGTGCATAACGGCATTGAATACGGCGATATGCAGTTAATTTGCGAGGCCTATCATTTGTTGAAGGCACTTCTTGGCTTGTCAGTCGAAGAATTACATGAAGTATTTACAGAATGGAATAAGGGCGAGCTTGACAGCTATTTGATTGAAATTACCGCGGATATTTTTACAAAAATCGATTCGGAAACAGGCAAGCCATTAGTGGATATGATTTTAGATACGGCCGGGCAAAAAGGAACAGGCAAGTGGACCAGCCAAAGTTCGCTGGATCTAGGGGTGCCATTATCGGTTATTACAGAATCAGTTTTCTCCCGTTTCCTTTCGGCAATGAAGGAGGAGCGGGTCAAGGCAAGCAAGGTTTTAAAAGGACCAAGCCATAATAAATTCGCCAGCAATAAAGGGGCATTTATTGAATTAGTCCGCAAGACTTTGTATTTTTGTAAAATTATTTCCTATACCCAGGGCTTTGCCCAATTGCAGGTAGCATCAAAAGAATATGCTTGGAACTTAAAGCCAGGGGAAATTGCGATGATTTTCCGCGGCGGCTGCATTATCCGCGCTGCTTTCCTCCAAAATATCAAGGATGCCTATGATCGCAATCCGAATTTGGATAATTTATTGATGGATTCTTATTTTCAAGGGATTGCCGCCGACTATCAGGATGCTGCAAGGGAAGTTGTTTCGATTGCAATAAAAGCAGGAATTCCCGTTCCAGGGCTTTCAAGCGCACTGGCCTATTATGACAGCTATCGCACGGAGGTTCTTCCTGCGAACCTGCTCCAGGCGCAGCGGGATTATTTCGGTGCCCATACGTACCAGCGGATTGACCGGGAAGGAACATTCCATACCGAATGGCTGGAACAATAGCTAAACAGCCGGATGCGATAAAGCAACATCCGGCCTTTTCATGTATACTAAAAATAAAAATATATAGGGGGAGTTTGCATGGGGTTTTTAGATGGCTTGATGGGAAACGCTTCTGAAGTGAATGCTGCAGAAATCCAGAGGGAATTTTCGCGCATTTTGGCTTCGAATGAACAAATCGAAAAGGCGTACCGTTTGATTCGGGACTTATTTATTTTTACAAACAAGAGACTGATTCTGGTAGATAAGCAGGGATTAACCGGCAAAAAGACAGAGTATCATTCCATTCCATATAGAAACATTACCCATTTCAGTATTGAAACAGCTGGAAATTTTGATTTGGATGCTGAGTTGAAGATTTGGATTTCCGGAAATGCCCTGCCGCTGCAAAAGCAATTTAATAAGAATTTGAACATTTATGAGCTGCAGAGTGTTTTAGCGGAATATGTCCTAAAGTAAGTAAAGGAAAAAAAGTGGACAAACCGTTACGGCTGTCCACTCAAAAAGGGGGGAATACTAGAAAGCTTACAAAATAAGGCTTTCCAAATTTCCCCTTTCCTATACCTGCAATTGAAAAATATATAATAAAAACTCGCCAGTAGGCGAGTTTTCTTTATGATTCAATATTAGTGTGGCTGTTTTGTAGTAGTTCAGAAGCAGGGATATCAAGAACAGTGGACAATTTAAGCAGCGTCTGAGTACTAGGAATTTGTTCCCCGGATTCATATTTCTCAATTGTATGTGTTCCCACTCTAACTTTCTGAGCCAGTTCCTGCTGGGACATTTTCCGCATTTCACGGGCATCTTTAATCTTCTGGCCAAGTAAATTCATCTGTTCACCCTCCTTGAAAGATAATATCTCATTCTTAGTTTATCATGAAACATGTTTTTTATTGCTTGGTAATTTGAACAATATGTTAAGATTTTCTGAAAAAATGCTTTTCATTCTTGAATAAAGCCTAGCCTTTTTGATTAACCCCTCTCTTTATGGTATAATCTTTTAATGCGTATATAAGGGAAAAATATTTAATTACTTAGGAGTGTTTACATGAATGGAAAAATTGAAACCGGAAGTATTATCACAGGGAAGGTAACAGGAGTTCAACCTTACGGTGCGTTTGTTGCATTGGGTGAAAACATTCAAGGCCTTGTCCATATTTCTGAAATCACGCACGGTTATGTAAAGGATATTAACGATCATCTTAAAGTGGGCGATGAGATTAAGGTGAAGGTTTTATCAGTGGATGAAAATGCCGGAAAAATTGGCCTCTCCATCAGGGCAACGGAAGAACCTCCTCTTCAACAGGCAATTAAAGTGAAAAAGCCGAGAAAGCGCCTGGCAGCAGCAATAATCCCGGAAGGTGAAGGACAGCAAGGATTTAATACCCTGAAGGAAAAGCTGCAAGAGTGGATTGACCAATCCCAGAGTGAAGATTTAATAAAAAAATAAAGATTCAAGACCTAGTGGCCCGTATGGTGACTAGGTCTTATTTTTTTATAAAACTGTTCATTCTTTTTACCTGCTCGGCTACAATAAAGGTATATGTACATATTGTGATGGAAGAGGGGGTATTTGTTAATGACAGCAAAAGTTGATACGAACCAATTAATTGAAAAAACAGAGAAGTTTGGAGCCGGCAATTATCATCCGCTGCCAATCGTGATTTCACGGGCAGAGGGTGTCTGGGTGGAGGATCCTGAAGGTAACAAATACATGGATATGCTAAGCGCCTATTCTGCTGTCAACCAGGGACATCGCCATCCAAAAATCATTCAGGCCTTAAAGGATCAAGCAGACAGGGTGACATTAACTTCACGTGCTTTCCATAATGACCAGCTTGGTCCATGGTATGAAAAAATTTGTCAATTAACAAATAAAGAAATGGCCCTTCCTATGAATACCGGTGCTGAAGCGGTTGAAACAGCCGTGAAAGCAGCACGCCGCTGGGGCTATGATGTAAAAGGAATTGCGCAAAACCAAGCGGAGATTATCGGCTGCTACGGAAATTTCCACGGCCGGACAATGACAGCGGTTTCACTGTCGTCCGAGGCTGAATATAAACGGGGATTCGGACCAATGCTTCCGGGAATTAAGCTTGTGCCCTATGGTGATTTGGAAGCCCTGAGACAGGCAATCACACCTAATACAGCAGCCTTTTTGATAGAACCGATTCAAGGTGAAGCTGGGATTGTGATCCCGCCAGAAGGTTTTATCAAAGAAGCATTTGATCTCTGTAAGGAAAATAATGTCCTGTTTATTGCCGATGAAATTCAAGCTGGTTTGGCACGAACGGGTAAAATGTTTGCCTGTGAATGGGAAGGCATTGACCCTGATATGTATATTCTCGGCAAAGCACTTGGAGGCGGTGTATTCCCCATTTCCTGTGTTGTTTCAAACAAAGAAATTCTAGGTGTCTTCAATCCCGGTTCCCATGGTTCGACTTTCGGAGGAAATCCGATAGCCTGTGCTGTTTCCATCGCCGCATTAGATGTACTTGTTGATGAGAAACTAGCCGAAAGATCATTAGAGCTTGGGGAGTATTTTATTGGTAAGCTTAAAGAAATCAAGAATCCGCTTATCAAGGAAGTCCGCGGCCGCGGTTTGTTTATTGGGGTAGAACTGACGGAGCCGGCCCGCAAATATTGCGAGCAGTTGAAAGAAGAAGGCTTATTGTGCAAGGAAACCCATGACACGGTGATCCGTTTTGCTCCGCCTCTTGTGATTGCCAAAGAAGAGCTAGACTGGGCAATAGAACGGATTAAAAAACTGCTCGGCTAATAAGAAGCAGGAGTCTTCCTGCCGGGTATAAAGATATTATGTGAATTATTAGGGGGGCAATAATGGGGATTACTGATGGAGACGGCAAAGAAAAAGAAACATTAAACCTTCTTACATCAACACAGCGTGTCATTAATGAAGCTTTAACAAAGCTTGGATATAGCCAGGAAATGTATCAACTGCTGGCAGAGCCTTTAAGGTCTGTTCAAGTCAGGATCCCTGTGCGAATGGATGACGGTTCGGTGAAAATTTTTACCGGTTTTCGAGCCCAGCATAATGATGCGCTTGGGCCGACAATGGGAGGGATTCGTTTCCACCCTCGGGTAAGTGAAGAAGAAGTAAAGGCATTATCGATGTGGATGAGCTTAAAATGCGGGATTGCTCATTTACCTTTTGGGGGAGGAAAGGGAGGTATTATTTGTAATCCGCGGACGATGTCCTTTGGTGAACTGGAACGGTTAAGCCGCGGTTACGTCCGTGCCATCAGCCAAATTGCCGGTGCAACGAAGGATATCCCGGCCCCAGATATGTATACCAATGCGCAAATTATGGCCTGGATGATGGACGAGTACAGCTGCCTCCGCCAATATGATTCGCCCGGTTTTATTACCGGTAAACCGCTTGTTCTTGGAGGTTCAGAGGGTAGAGAAAAAGCCGGAGCAAAGGGAGTCACTTTTTGTATTGAAGAAGCAGCTGCTAAGCGGGGAATACCGCTTAAGGGTGCACGGGTTATTGTCCAAGGCTTTGGCAATGCGGGCGGCAATATTGCAAAATTTTTGCATGATGCCGGTGCCATCATTGTTGGGGTTTCCGATGTTTATGGAGCGCTGTATGATCCTGACGGGCTGCCGATTGAGTATATGCTTCACCGCCGAGACAGTTTTGGCACCATTACCACTCTTTTCGAGGGAATTATCAGCAATGAAGAATTGCTTGTGCAGGATTGTGACATATTGGTGCCGGCAGCGGTTTCCAATCAAATCACTGCTGAAAATGCCCGCCAAATAAGGGCAGGCATTGTGGTCGAAGCGGCAAATGGTCCAACAACATTTGAAGCAACGAGGATTCTCTCAGAGCGCGGTATCCTTCTTATTCCAGATGTTTTGGCCGGCGCAGGCGGTGTGACAGTTTCTTATTTTGAATGGGTTCAGAATAACCAGGGTTATTATTGGAGCGAAGAGGAGATCATTGAAAAATTGAGGGAAAGACTCGTCAAATCTTTCAATGAAATCTACCAGCTTTCAAAAAAGCGAAATGTAAACATGCGCCTTGCTGCATACATGGTCGGCATTCGAAAAATGGCAGAGGCGTCCTTGTTTAGAAGCTGGGTATAATAAGAAAAGCGGAGGCACTCATTATTGCGAAGTACACTAGTCGCTGGGCGCTGGAGCTGGACAATGAAATGGACCGGGCCCGGCCTGGTTTTTCTTTTGCAAAAAGAAGTAAATTACATAATAATAAAGAGCGAAAAGGAAGGTGTTTTGCATTGAATAATTTTACATTTTGGAATCCTACCAAACTAATTTTTGGAAAAGGGCAGGTTGAACAGTTAAAAACAGAGGTTCCCCTCTATGGTAAAAAAGTTTTGTTGGTTTATGGCGGAGGGAGTATTAAGCGCAGCGGTCTGTATGATCAAGTTGTGTCCCTATTAGGCGAGATCGGCGCGGAGGTTTTTGAACTGCCGGGAGTGGAACCGAATCCACGGATTTCTACAGCCCGAAAAGGGGTTGAAATTTGTAAAAATGAACGGATTGAATTTCTGTTAGCCGTTGGCGGAGGAAGTGTCATTGACTGCACGAAGCTGATTGCTGCAGGTGCAAAATATGATGGCGACCCTTGGGATTTTGTGACTCAAAAAGCCATTGCCCGCGATGCTTTACCGTTTGGTACAGTGCTGACTCTTGCTGCGACAGGTTCGGAAATGAATGCCGGCTCGGTTATCACTAATTGGGAAACCAATGAAAAATACGGCTGGGGAAGTAGGGTTACTTTTCCAAAGTTCTCAATTTTAGATCCGGTTAACACGTTTACCGTTCCGCGCAACCAGACCATATATGGAATCGTCGATATGATGGCGCACACTCTAGAGCATTATTTCCATTTGACCGAGAATACTGAATTTCAAGACCGCATGTGTGAATCATTGCTGATGACGGTGATGGAAAACGCGCCAAAATTGCTGAAGGAACTGGAGAATTATGAGCACCGTGCAACCATTCTATACTGCGGCACGATGGCGTTAAATGGTATTTTAAATATGGGTTATAACGGTGACTGGGCAACCCATAATCTTGAACATGCGGTATCGGCTGTTTATGATATTCCGCATGGCGGCGGACTGGCTATTCTCTTCCCGCATTGGATGGAGCATAACCTCAGCGTTAAGCCGGAACGATTTAAGCAGCTGGCGGTAAGGGTATTTGGTGTGAATCCGGAAGGGAAAACAGCGGAGGAGGCAGGTCTTGAAGGTATTCGCAGGCTTCGTGAATTCTGGAGCAGTATCGGCGCTCCTTCCCGCTTGGCTGATTATGATATTGATGACAGCAAGATTGAGCTTATGGCTGATCGGGCCATGGTTTACGGCGAATTTGGCAGCTTTGCAAAATTAAATCGTGAAGATTGTTTAGATATTTATCGCGCATCACTTTAATATTAGGGTGATCGGCCGGCTCAGGCATTGTTCCTGAGCCGTTTTTCATTTTCAAAGTGACCGGAAAAACATGTTTTTTTCGGTTAAACGGTTATATAGAGCTTTTCTGCGTGAACTTTTCACGTCTCTGTTCACATTTTCGCTCACGTTGAGTGACTCCTCATGGATCGATAAATGAAAAATCACGCCTTCAAGGAAATTGATCTTTCACCGATCTATTGATTTTACAAAAAAACACACGATCTGATGTCGTGTGCCGTGTATCGTTAAAGACTAAGTCAGTTTTTTATGAGTTTTACCGTAAACGTTTAAGAGATGGTCGAGTTTCTTGCTGCATTGGACAACATTTGGACTAGAATACCCGTATTGATGTGCCAAAAGAATCATTTCCAATCTTGTTTTTTCAATATTTGAGAGTAGAAAATTCATACCTGCGGCCATGATCTATCCCTCTTTCTTGTTTATAACTATACTCATGATAATAACCATAATTTATATATTTTTCAAAAAGAAAACAAGTAGTTAAAAAATAAATAATAGAAACTTTTGTGAACAAAAAGCCTAAGTCGATAAGACTTTCTCGAACGACGTCACATTTACTCAGTTGACAGCAATGTTTCCAATTCAGCCACTAGGGATTTCCCTCTTTCAACAAATCGATCGGGAACACGTGCATCTTTATCAACTGGCTCCTGAAATTGATTCAATGCCCCAGAGAAGGTGCCGGAAGCCCCCTCTTTATCCACTCCTGATTCATATTGGTGTGACAGGAGAAATGGCCTGCCCATTTCAACGGTGCAGTTTCTAACATCAAGCTGGCCGTCTACCGCTGTAAATGGCAGCCTTAAGAAAAGATAACCATCCATATCATTGATCTTATAATCAAAGGAACCGTGGTCATAATCCCAATTCCCGCCAATCGCATAGCCGTTTGGTTTTAATTTTTGTTCCAGCTTGTACAAATCAAATTGCATTCCTTCTACCATTGAAGGCAGTTCAATCATCGAAAGTTCCCCCTTATTTATCGCATTAAGTTTAGTATTTCCAATTGCACACAAAAAAAGTGCAGCCCTTATTAGGTCAGCACTTTTTTCTACTATTTCAAACGTTTTTCAAGTTCTGCTTTTTTCTCTTCAAACCCTGGCTTACCTAAAAGGGCAAACATATTGACCTTATAGGCTTCCACACCTGGCTGGTCAAATGGGTTGACTCCAAGCAGATAGCCGCTCATTGCGCAGGCTTTTTCAAAGAAATACACCATGTAACCAAATGTATATTCATCTAGCGCAGGAACGGTAACGATCAAGTTTGGCACCCCTCCGTCGGTATGGGCAAGCATCGTTCCTTCAAATGCCTTATTGTTAACAAAATCAATCGTTTGGCCGGCCAAATAGTTGAGGCCATCAAGGTCGTTTTCCATTTTTTCAATCGTTAGCTCGTGGCGCGGTTGGTCAACTTTGATGATGGTTTCAAACAGATCGCGGCGGCCTTCCTGAACGTATTGTCCAAGCGAATGAAGGTCTGTGGAAAAATTGGCTGAAGCAGGGAAGATTCCCTTTTGGTCTTTTCCTTCACTTTCGCCGTAAAGCTGTTTCCACCATTCCGAAAAATACTGCAGACCTGGCTCGTAGTTAATCAGCATTTCGATTGTTTTTCCTTTATTATAGAGGGCATTTCTGACCGCCGCATATTGGTAGGCAGCGTTGTCTTCAAGCTCTGAATGGCCAAAATCCTCCTTTGCCTGGGCAGCTCCGTCCATCATTTTTTCAATGTTAGCTCCGCTGACGGCGATTGGCAGGAGCCCAACAGCGGTTAAGACTGAATAGCGGCCGCCGACATCATCCGGAATTACGAATGTTTCATAGCCCTCTTCGTTGGAAAGGGTTTTAAGCGCTCCACGTGCTTTGTCCGTTGTGGCATAAATACGTTTCCGAGCTTCATCTAAACCGTATTTTTCCTCAAGAAGCTTACGGAAAATCCGGAAGGCGATTGCAGGTTCCGTTGTTGTTCCTGATTTGGAAATGACGTTGATGGAAAAATCTTTTCCGTCAAGCAGGTCCATAACATCCTTCATATAGCTGGAGCTAATATTATTGCCGACAAAAATTATTTGCGGTGTGTCCCGTTTTTCTTTCGGCAGAGCATTGTAGAAGCTGTGCTGCAGCATTTCGATTGCTGCTCTTGCTCCAAGGTAGGAGCCGCCAATACCAATAACCAAAAGAATATCAGAATCTGATTTGATTTTTTCAGCGGCCTTTTGTATCCGTGAGAATTCTTCCTTATCATAGTTCGCAGGGAGTTCAATCCAGCCTAAAAAGTCATTGCCTGCACCGGTTTTTTCGTGCAGGGAGTGGTGCGCGACCTTCACAGCATCCCTCAGGTATGTAAGTTCATGCTCACCAAAGAAGGTTAAAGCTTTTGAGTAGTCAAAGCGTATGTGTGTCATGAATGTACCTCCATTATTTTATTTCTCATTAATCACTTTAACGAATAACGGACTCATTATCAAGGAAGGTCCTCCATTGTAAGCGTGTCCTTTTCGATAAAATTTTTGCAAGATACCCCCTTACGGCAATAACCTGTTTATAAATGAGCAGGCGGGGGGCTTACTTGGTGTTTCATGGACTATTTTTAACCCGCTAATGGTCGAGCAGAGAGCCTCTAGTCGCCCGATAACCTGATTTAAAGGGTCTAATGGTCGAAGAGAGAGTCTCTAGTCACCCGATAAAAGAATTTAAAGGGTCTAATGGTCGAAGAGAGAGGCTCTAGTCGCCCGATAAACGGATTTAAAGGGTCTAATGGTCGAAGAGAGAGTCTCTAGTCGCCCGATAACCTGAT
>CAYNUT010000056.1:0-9220 GCA_964400595.1 uncultured Neobacillus sp.
GTTCATGCAGCCGGCGGGAAAGAAATGATGCAGGCAGCATTAGAGGGGCTCGAAGCAGGCAAGCCAGCAGGCCGCAATCGGCCTAAGTGCATTGCCGTTACTCAGTTGACGAGCACCTCACAGGAGCAAATGAACCGCGAGCAGCTGATAAAAGTGACACTGGAGGAATCAGTCCTTCATTATGCTGCATTAACAAAGGAAGCCGGCCTAGATGGTGTTGTATGCTCGGCATGGGAAGCACAAACAATTTTAAATAAAGTTCAACAGCCATTTTTAACCGTCTGCCCTGGTATAAGAATGGAGTCGGATGGAGTTTCTGACCAAAAAAGGGTTGCCACTCCTGAATTTGCAAGAAATGCAGGGGTAAGCGCCATTGTGGTCGGGCGTTCGATTACAAGGTCCGCGGACCCGTTATTCAGCTATGAACAGTGGCTTAAAGCCTGGAAAGGAGATTGTTAATGAAACATTTTATTGCCGGAAAACTATTAGAGATCCATGCGGTTGCCCTAAAACCCCATGACCCATTTACATGGACTTCAGGGCTGCGTTCACCAATTTATTGCGATAATCGCCTGACATTATCTTATCCGTCTGTGAGAAGAGAAATTGCTGCTGGCCTGCAAAAAATAATTCTGGAGCATTTCCCTGATGCAGAGCTAGTTGCCGGAACTGCTACAGCAGGGATTCCCCATGCAGCATGGGTTAGCGAGCTGCTAAATCTGCCGATGTGTTATGTTCGTTCCAAAGCAAAAGGCCATGGAAAGGGAAATCAAATTGAAGGAAAAGTGGAAAAGGGACAAAAGGCGGTTGTTATCGAAGATTTAATTTCCACCGGTGGCAGCGTGATCACGGCGGTCGACGCCTTAAGGGAAGCAGGCTGTGAGGTGCTGGGGGTTGTATCCATATTTACCTACGGACTTGAAAAGGGTAAAGAGGCTTTTCAAAAGGAAAATATAAAAAGCTTCTCCTTGACGGATTTTCCGGCACTAGTAAAAGTGGCAGCCGAAAAGGGATATATTAGTGAAAATGATCAAGAGACCCTGCTTTCATGGAGCAGGGGACCTGTTGAATGGAGCAAGCAATTTGAGTAAACAAAAGCCCCGGATTCCGGGGCTTTACTAATTTTTCTTTAATTTTAGAATTAAGTCCTCATCCGGGGTAACATAGACCGTTTGCTGATTTTCATAAATCACAAAACCGGGTTTTGTGCCGTTCGGTTTTTTTACGTGGCGGACCTTGGTAAAATCGACGGGAACGGAACTCGAATTTCTCGCTTTACTGAAATAGGCCGCAATAATACTTGCTTCCCGAATCGTTTCTTCCGCAGGTTCTTTGCTGCGGATTACCACATGGGAACCGGGAATATCCTTCGTGTGCAGCCAAATTTCATCCCTGGCGGCAAGTTTGTTGGTTAAAAAATCATTTTGCTTATTATTTTTTCCGACGATGATTTCTGTGCCGTCCGTTGAAATGTAGTGATCTAATACAGGTTTGGAATTCTGCTGTTTCTTTCCGCTCCGTTTTTTTCGCTCTCGGATATAGCCTCCTTCAACCAGCTCCTCCCTGATTTCTTGAATGTCCTTTGGAGAGGCAGATCCAACCTGCTGCAGGAGATTATCGAAATAGGCCGCTTCCACTTGAGCTTTGTCAATTTGCTCCATAACAATCGAAACTGCATTTTTGGCCTTTTGGTATTTCGAAAAATATTTTTGCGCATTTTCCGATGGTGTTTTTCTTGGATCAAGGGGAATCTTCATCGTACCGCCCAATTCATCATAATAATTCAGCACTTCGATTTCCTTCATGCCTTTTTTAACGGCAAAAAGATTGGCAGTTAACAGCTCCCCGAAGCGTTGAAATTGCTCGGCCCGCTCTGCTTCCTTCAATGTGTTCTTGAGCTTGTCAATTTTCTTTTCATTTTTTTCTTTTTCATTAACAATCAGCCGCTCAATATCATTTCCCTGCTGTTTCACGCGATCGCGTTCTGCTTTGCCAAAATAAAAACGGTCAAGCATCTCACTTAGAGTGGAAAAACTCTTAACCACACCCCTTAAATGTTCAAGCGGAAAGAGGTAAAATCCTTCCTTTCCATTCGAGTCCATAATAGAAGGGGTGAGGCAGCCAGAGGCAATCCTTTCTATCAGACGAACAAATGTCTGCGGCACGGTTGACCTATTCGCGAGGCCGGATTTAAAAATAACTTCTTTAGCAAACAGCGGAGAAATGCCGGAAAACTGCTCCACGAGCTGGCGGTCGAACCTTCCTGTGTTAAAATCTATATTTTTTAATACATCCTCTTCAGTTGAGAGAAACGGATTTTGCTTGTTTTGCTCCGGCGGATAAACGTATGCCTGCCCAGGCAGTACGGCCCGGTGACTGTTAACGGCAAAAGAGACATGTTTAATGCTGTCGAGGATCAGATTCCGGGTTTTATCCACTAAGACTATATTGCTGTGTCTGCCCATAATTTCAATAATTAACTGTTTATAGCTGATATCTCCGATCTCATTGCGGCCCTTAATTTCAAAGATAATCATCCGGTCATTTGCAACCTGATAAATATCCTCAATAATATGCCCCTCAATATGCTTTCGAAGCAGCATACAAAACATTGGCGGTTCACTTGGATTCTCATAAGCTTCGTTTGTGAGCTGTAACCGGGCATAGCTTGGATGTGCAGATAACAGCAGCTTTTGGTTCACGCTATTTGCCCGAATTGTTAATAACATTTCATTTTTAAAGGGCTGGTGCACTTTATTTATTCTTCCGCCCTTTAACGAGCGAGAGAGCTCATCGGCCATTGCTTTTGTAAATAAACCATCAAATGACATGAAAAAACATCCTTTTCTTCTTCAGATGAGACCATTATAACTTACTTATTTATCTTCTGTCCTATTTGATATTACATCACTTTATTATAGCATTTTTTTGGACGACCCTGAATAAGCTGTCTTGAGGAATGAAATGTTAAAGCGCCTAAACAAGGCAGTAAAAGGGGGAAGTGAGATGGTCGGATGAAGTTCCATGAGATGGAGATCAAACAAGCAGAAAAGGCCTTAGAAACCGACTTTTCGTCTGGATTATCGCAGGGTGAAGCAAAGAATCGGCTGAAGCTGCACGGTCTTAATGAATTAGATGAAGGAGAAAAGCAATCGGCTTTGCTCTTATTTTTTAGTCAATTTAAAGACTTTATGGTTCTCGTGCTTCTTGCGGCAACCTTAATATCCGGACTGCTCGGCGAATATATTGATGCGATTGCCATTATCGCCATTGTCATCATAAATGGGTTTCTTGGATTTTTTCAGGAGCGGCGGGCAGAAAAATCCCTGCAGGCATTAAAAGAACTATCCGCACCGCAAGTAATGGTGCTCAGGGACAGGCAATGGATTAAAGCTCCGTCAAAGGAAATTGTGGTTGGAGATATTTTGAAATTTTCCAGCGGTGACAGAATCGGCGCAGATGTCAGATTAATTGAATCGAGAAGTCTTGAAATTGAAGAATCTGCCCTAACAGGTGAATCAGTACCTGTTTCCAAGCATATTGATAAGCTGACCAACGATAACCCTGGTATAGGTGATATGGAGAATATAGCCTTTATGGGAACGATGATTACCCGGGGGAGCGGTACCGGTGTTGTGATTGCAACTGGCATGAAAACGGTAATGGGGCAAATTGCCGACTTGCTGCAAAATGCAGAGTCGCAGGAAACACCATTGCAGCGCCGCCTAGAGCAATTAGGAAAAATTTTAATCACCGTTGCCTTGATATTGACTGTACTGGTTGTAGCGGTTGGTGTATTACGGGGACACGAACTATATGAAATGTTTTTAGCTGGAGTCTCCCTGGCGGTTGCTGCCATTCCGGAAGGGCTGCCTGCAATTGTAACGGTGGCATTATCTCTTGGTGTCCAAAAAATGATCAAGAAAAATGCCATTGTACGGAAACTTCCGGCCGTTGAAACCCTTGGCTGTGCCTCTGTTATTTGTTCAGACAAAACGGGAACGATGACGCAAAATAAAATGACTGTCACCCATCTGTGGAGCGGCGGCCGCACTTGGACAGTTGACGGAGTCGGATACGATCCTCATGGGAATTTTTACAGCAGCGACAAGGCGGTTCATCCCAAGGATGAGAAGGCCCTGCAGCAAATGCTGATTTTCGGAATGCTTTGCAATCATTCTGACTTGAGTTTAAAGGATGACCAATACATTTTGGATGGCGATCCGACAGAGGGGGCGCTTCTGGTCAGTGCCATGAAAGCGGGCTTTGATCGTCCCAAATTGCTGGATGAGTTCACCATCATAAATGAATTTCCCTTTGATTCAGCAAGAAAAATGATGAGTGTCCATGTTAAAGACAAGCAGGGCAGGCATTTCATTGTGACAAAAGGGGCACCAGACGTTATTTTACGTATCAGTGAATCAATCCTTTGGAATGAAAGAACACATTTTTTAAACAAGGACACACAAATAAAGGTTCAGGAGGCAATCAATGGGCTGGCATCCCAGGCCTTAAGAACAATCGCTATTGCATTTAAACCTGTCACTCCAAACACCATAATCTTAAGTGAGCAGGAAGCTGAGAAAAAATTGACCTTTATAGGTGTTCAAGGAATGATTGACCCGCCAAGACCGGAAGTAAAGGATGCCGTTAAAGAATGTAAGGAAGCGGGAATTAAAACTGTCATGATTACCGGCGACCATGTGATCACCGCCAAAGCGATTGCCGGGAAGCTTGGAATCTTAACAAAGAAAAGCAAGGTTCTTGACGGCCAAGCGTTATCCGATATGCCGGTAGAAGATTTAGAAGAAGTGGTTGATGAGGTGTCTGTGTTTGCAAGGGTATCACCGGAACATAAGCTAAAAATTGTTAAAGCCCTGCAAAACAGGGGCCATGTTGTCGCGATGACAGGTGATGGAGTGAATGATGCTCCAGCTATTAAAACGGCTGATATTGGTGTAGCGATGGGCATTACCGGAACAGATGTCGCCAAGGAAGCGTCTGCACTCGTATTGCTCGACGATAATTTTGCTACTATTAAGGCGGCCATTAAAGAGGGCAGAAACATCTATGAAAACATTCGTAAATTCGTCCGCTATCTTCTTGCTTCAAATGTGGGTGAAATTTTGGTTATGCTATTCGCGATGATTTTAGCATTGCCGCTGCCACTAGTGCCAATTCAAATACTATGGGTCAACTTAGTTACGGACGGGCTTCCTGCTATGGCACTCGGTCTCGACCGACCGGAGGAAAACGTGATGAAACGGGCACCGCGCAGTCCAAATGAAGGGGTTTTCTCTCGAGGACTGGGCTGGAAGGTGATATCAAGGGGATTCCTAATTGGCCTTGTGACACTTCTTGCTTTCATGATTGTATACCATAACGACCCATCCAAACTGCCATACGCTCAGACGGTTGCATTTGCCACCCTTGTGTTGGCCCAGCTAATTCACGTTTTTGATTGCCGTAGTGAAAAATCAGTTTTATCACGAAACCCGTTTGGGAATCAGTACCTGGTTTGGGCTGTTATTTCCTCCCTTGCATTAATGTTCGTGGTGATTTATTATCCCCCGCTGCAGCCGATTTTCCACACCCTTCCAATTGAAGCAAAAGACTGGCTCTTAATTGTAGGATTATCCTCGATTCCAACTTTTTTGCTGGCAGGGTCATTTTTGTTAAGAAAAACAAAATAAAGTGTGTTATAATCCAAAAGGTAATAGAATCAAATCTATTACCTTTTGTCTTTTTGGTAACGGTCATTTTTCAAGGATTGGATGTGCGAATGATGGTTATTAGTATGACAGGTTTTGGGAGAGGAAAGGCTGAATCGGAATCATTTTCCGTAAATGTTGAGGTAAAAACAGTTAATCACCGTTTTTGCGAAATAAATATCCGCATGCCAAGGCAGCTTTTAAAAATAGAAGATAAAATAAAGAAGAATCTAAATCAGCATATCCGGCGCGGCAGAGTTGAAGCGTATGTAAGCTTAGAAGGTGAAGGTGCCGTTACCCGCAAAATCCATGTGGATTGGCAGCTCATTGATGAATATTATCGTTTTATGGTGCAGGCTCGTGAAAAGTATGGTATAGCAGGATCGATAACGCTTCAAGATTTACTTAATCGTTCAGACCTATTACATATCGAAGAAAGTGATGCAGGGAATGATGAACTGGAAAATTTAGTTCTGGCCGCGGTTGATGAAGCTGTCGGTTTATTGAAACAAATGCGGATGGTTGAAGGGGAAGAATTAAAAAAGGATCTGCTTTCGATTCTCATCCAGCTGGAAACCATTGTGACGAAACTTCAGGAGGATTCCCCCCTTGTTGTTCAAACATTTAAAGAGCGATTGACGAAAAGAATGCAAGAGTTTTTAAATGGGCAATTAGATGAAACAAGGATCCTGACAGAAGCTGCTGTTTTCGCTGACAAGGCTGATATAAATGAAGAAATCACAAGACTAAAGAGTCACATGGGACAATTTATTCAAACACTGGAAGACGCTGAACCAATTGGTAGAAAACTTGATTTTCTTGTTCAGGAAATGAACCGAGAGACAAATACAATTGGCTCAAAGGCAAACGATTCAAACATAGCGAAAAAGGTTGTAGAGATCAAGAGTTTACTTGAAAAGCTGAAGGAACAGGTGCAAAATATCGAATAGTCTCGTTTAGAAACTATTGGACAAGGTCAAAATATATTATTGATGATTGGATGATAGACATGTCGATTAAACTTATTAATATTGGTTTTGGAAATATTGTTTCTGCTAATCGAATTATTTCAATTGTCAGCCCTGAGTCTGCTCCAATAAAAAGAATTATCCAAGATGCCCGGGACCGGGGTGCATTAATCGATGCTACCTACGGTCGACGCACTCGAGCCGTGATTGTCATGGATAGCGACCATGTTATTTTATCAGCCGTACAGCCGGAAACAGTTGCCGGCCGCTTGTCGGACCGAGATGACATTATTGATGAAGGGTAGGATTTTTTAACATGCAGGAAAAAGGTTTACTGATTGTATTCTCCGGCCCGTCCGGGGTTGGTAAAGGAACAGTTCGAAAAGAAATTTTTTCTCATCCCGATACGGCCTTTGAATATTCCATATCGATGACAACCCGTAAGCCCCGCGAAGGAGAACTAGATGGGGTCGATTATTTTTTTAAAACGCGCGAAGAGTTTGAGGCGTTAATCAAACAGGGAAAACTCTTGGAGTATGCTGAATTTGTCGGGAACTATTATGGAACCCCTGTCGATTATGTCCGACAAACGCTTGATGCCGGAAAGGATGTTTTTTTAGAAATTGAAGTCAAAGGGGCCCGCCAGGTTCGGGAAAAATTCCCTGAAGGGCTATTTATCTTCCTAATGCCTCCAAGTTTATCCGAACTAAAGAACCGGATTGTAACCAGAGGAACAGAAAGCGAGGATATAATTCAAAATCGGATGCTTTCTGCCCGTGAAGAAATAGAAATGATGGAGCTATATGATTATATTGTTGAAAATGACCAAGTCGAAATGGCAGCCGAGCGTGTAAAAGCTATTGTCATGGCTGAGCATTGCCGGAGAGAGCGTGTCGAAAATCGTTATAAAAAATTATTGGAGGTAGAATAAGATGTTATATCCTTCTATTGATTCATTACTAGAGAAAATTGATTCCAAATATTCATTAGTTTCAGTTGCGGCCAAACGTGCCCGGGTAATGTCCCAGGCAAGGGATGAAAGACTCCCTAAATATGTTTCCTATAAATATGTAGGAAAAGCACTAGAGGAAATCTACAGCGGAGAACTTACCTACCGCATTTCCAAGAAGGCAGAAACCACAGCGGAGTAGGTTTAAACATGGCAAAAGGCATGACGGTAAAGGAAAACTCCTTTTTGTCAGCCTTTTTATTTTGGATAAAGAAATTTGTCGAATAACTGGGAGGAAAAAGATGAAAAATTCTTTCCATTCAAGGATAATAAAGGATATATAAATGGACCGGAAGCGGGGGATTGAAGGATGATCAAGGATAAAAAAATCTTATTATGTGTAACGGGAGGAATCGCCGTCTATAAAGCTGCTGCACTGACAAGCAAGCTGGTGCAGGCTGGGGCAGAAGTGAAGGTGATGCTGAGTGAAGCGGCTGAAAAATTTGTCACTCCATTGACCTTTCAGGCATTATCCCGCAATGAAGTATTTATCGATACATTTGATGAAAAAAATCCGCGAGTTATTGCCCATATCGACCTTGCAGATTGGGCGGATTTAATCCTGGTTGCACCGGCGACCGCGAATACCATCGGAAAACTGGCATCTGGTATTGCCGATAACATGATTACCACGACAATGCTTGCAGCCACTTCCCCCGTCTGGATTGCCCCGGCGATGAATGTTCATATGTACGACCATCCGGCGGTGAAAAAGAATATTGCCATATTAGCAGATTACGGTTATCAGTTTATTGAACCAAGTGCGGGCTGGCTTGCCTGCGGGTATGTCGGAAAAGGCCGCCTGGAAGAACCTGAAAAAATCGTTGAATTAATTCATGATTATTTTGTTCATGACGACAACAAATCGCTGAATGGAAAAACTGTACTGATTACTGCGGGGCCAACAAGGGAAAAAATTGACCCTGTCCGTTTCATATCCAACCATTCATCCGGGAAAATGGGCTACAGTCTTGCAGAAGCAGCTAAAAAACTAGGGGCACATGTTGTGTTAATCTCCGGACCTGTTTCCATTGCGGCACCGGCAGGTGTAGAGTTAATCATGATTGAGAGTTCAGAAGAAATGTATCAGGCTGCCTTGAACCATTTTGATACAGCAGACGTGGTTATCAAAACGGCAGCAGTGGCAGATTATCGTCCTAAAATTACTTATGCCGACAAAGTGAAAAAGCAAGCAGGCGATACGACACTTGAGCTTGAACGAACAAAGGATATTTTATTTGAATTAGGGCAAAGAAAGAAAAATCAAATTCTCATCGGGTTTGCGGCTGAAACAAACAATGTTGAGGAATATGCCAGAAAGAAATTATTTACAAAAAATGCTGATATCATTGTGGCAAACAATGTCAAAGAGGCTGGAGCAGGGTTTGGCACTGATACAAACATAGTGACTCTTTTTAAACGGGATGGTTCGAAAATTGAATTACCTCTGATGGCCAAAACAAGGGTAGCAGAAAAAATCATGGCAGAAGTAACTTCCATTTTGAAGGTTTTAGATAAAGATGAAAATTGCT
>CAYNUT010000056.1:9230-20895 GCA_964400595.1 uncultured Neobacillus sp.
AAAACAAACCGATAAGGCATTTGATTATCATATTCCGGAACATTGGGAGGAAATGATCCAGGCTGGAATGAGAGTCATTGTTCCATTTGGTCCAAGGAATATTCAAGGGTTTGTGACGGAAATCAAAGCATCTTCAGAGTATAAACAGTTAAGAGAAATCATTGAGCCTCTGGACCTTGAACCTGCACTTAACCAGGAATTATTAAAGCTAGGCGAATGGCTGACGGAAAAAACACTCTGTTTTAAAATATTTGCTTACCAGGTCATGCTTCCCGCTGCATTAAAGGCCAAATATGAAAAAAAGGTTAAGCTTGGTCTCGGTGTTTCAACTGCTGCTTTACCAGCAGGCTTACAGCCGATTTTTGCAAACGGTGAAATGCTCGATTGGCAGGAGGCATTGCAAAAAGGAATCGTTCCTCTCCTGCAGCGGGAGGCTGCAAAAGGGCATTTGGAAGTCATTTATGAAGTAAAGGATAAAATCAAGAAAAAACACGTGAAAATGATTATACCCATTGTCGGTGTTACAGAATTAGACGAGGAACTAAACCGCCTGCCGGCAAATGCAGAAAAGCAAAGGCAAGTATTGCGCTATTTTTTGGAGCATTTTAACGAAGTGGAATTAAAAAAACTATCATCCGAAGCAAATGCTTCTACAGCAGCTGTAAAGGCACTTGTAGAGAAAAAGATATTATCAGAGTATATGATGGAGGTTTATCGCGACCCCTATGTGGATAAAGCGTTTGAACGCACGAAGCCATTGCCTTTAACAGTGGATCAAGAAACGGCCATTAGACCGATTTTGAATGCCATTGAAACCAATCAGCATGAAGTATTTTTGCTTTATGGGGTTACTGGCAGCGGCAAAACTGAAATTTATCTGCAATCGATTCAGGAGGTCATTGAAAAAGGACAGGAGGCCATCGTCCTTGTTCCAGAAATTTCGCTCACCCCGCAAATGGTGAATCGCTTTAAAGGGAGATTTGGTGATTTAGTTGCTGTTTTACACAGCGGTTTATCTGCTGGAGAAAAATATGACGAATGGAGGAAAATTCAGCGTAAAGAGGTAAAAGTGGCCGTTGGAGCAAGGTCGGCTGTTTTTGCACCATTTGAAAATCTCGGCATTATTATTATCGATGAAGAGCACGAAACAAGCTATAAGCAAGAAGAAATGCCGCGATATCATGCCCGGGATGTTGCTGTAGAGCGTGCAAAAACCTACAGCTGCCCGGTTGTGCTAGGAAGTGCGACTCCGTCGCTTGAATCTTTTGCCAGAGCACAGAAGCAGGTCTATCGCCTTTTAACAATGCCAAGCAGGATGAACAATCAGGCCCTTCCGTCTGTTGAAATTATCGATATGCGGGAGGAACTAAGGGCGGGCAACCGTTCCATGTTTTCAAGAAAGCTTTATGAAATGCTAAAGGATCGGATCACAAAAAAGCAACAGGCGGTATTATTTTTAAACAAGCGGGGCCATTCATCGTTTGTTATGTGCCGGGATTGCGGATATGTCGTGAATTGTCCCAACTGTGACATCTCCCTCACCTATCACCGCTCAGGGGGAAGCATGAAATGCCATTATTGCGGCTTTGAGAGTGTTGTCCCTAGCGTTTGCCCAGAGTGTTCCAGTGATTATATCCGGTATTTTGGCACAGGTACACAGAAGGTTGAGGACGAACTGGGGAAAATTCTTCCTGAGGCAAGAGTTATTCGGATGGATGTGGATACAACAGGGCGAAAGGGTTCTCATGAGAGACTATTAAAAGATTTTCAGGATGGGAAGGCAGACATTTTATTAGGAACACAAATGATTGCCAAAGGACTTGATTTTCCCAATATTACGCTGGTAGGTGTGCTTTCTGCCGATACCATGCTCCATCTTCCTGATTTTCGCTCGTCGGAAAAAACCTTTCAATTATTGACCCAAGTAAGCGGCAGGGCAGGACGCCATCACTTGCCAGGTGAAGTCATTATCCAGACCTATACACCGGAACATTACAGTATTGAGCTGGCGGGAATGCAAAACTATGATCTTTTCTATCAAAGAGAAATGCAGATGAGAAAGACCCATCATTATCCACCGTTTTATTATATTGCCCTCATTACCGTCAGTCATGAGGATCTGATGACAGTGGTTTCGCAAACGGAAAAGATTGTGAACTATGTCCGCTCCCAAGTTTCAAATCAAGCAGTGGTTCTTGGTCCGTCCGTTTCGCCCATAGCAAGGATCAATAATAGATATCGCTATCAATGTCTGATAAAATACAAACGGGAACCGAATCTGACAAAGACATTAAAAACCATCCTTGACCAGTATCAAAAAGATGCCGCAAAAGGACTGCAGGTTTCCATTGATGTTAACCCGTTTATCTTGATGTAAAACGGGTGACAATGAAATATATAAACTGTTTTGGAGGAACCATTTTGGCCATAAAGAAAATAGTAATTTACCCGGCAGAAATTCTTGAGCAGGTATGCCAGGAAGTAGTCAAGTTTGACCGCAAGCTTGCCAGGGTGCTTGATGATATGTACGATACGATGATTGAATTTGACGGGGTCGGACTTGCCGCACCGCAAATCGGATTGAATGCCCGAATCGCCATTGTAGATATTGATGATGAATCAGGGACGATTGAAATGATCAATCCCAGAATTGTCAAAACGTCAGGCGAACAAACAGGACCTGAAGGATGCTTAAGCTTCCCTGACTTATTTGGTGAAGTAATAAGACCTAATTACGTAAAAATTGAAGCCTTTGACCGAAAAGGCAGAAAATACATGCTCGAAGCGGAAGGTTTTCTTGCTAGAGCCATCCAGCATGAAATCGATCATCTCGATGGAATTTTATTCACTTCCAAGGTGACAAGATACCTTACGGAAGAAGAGCTAAAAGGAGAAGAAACGGAATGACGAAAATTGTATTTATGGGAACTCCCGACTTTTCAGTGCCCATTCTAAGAAGGATTGTTAAGGAAGGCTATGAAGTCATTGGGGTTGTCACCCAGCCGGACCGCCCTGTCGGCAGAAAGAGGGTTTTAACGCCGCCGCCTGTTAAGGCTGAGGCCATCCAATTGGGGATTCCCGTTTTCCAGCCGGAGAAAATCCGCCAGCATGAACAGCTGGAAGAAATACTCGCTCTTCATCCTGATTTAATTGTCACGGCCGCCTTCGGGCAAATTTTACCCAAGGAATTGCTGGAGGCACCGACGTTTGGCTGCATCAATGTCCATGCTTCATTACTCCCTGAATTACGAGGAGGGGCCCCGATTCATTATGCGCTGATTCAGGGGAAAGAAAAAACAGGCGTGACGATTATGTATATGGCAGAGAAATTGGATGCCGGGGATATTTTGACAAGCGTTGAGGTTCCAATAACAGACGAGGATAACGTCGGTACACTCCATGATAAACTGAGCGCAGCTGGTGCTGATCTTTTAGCAGAAACATTGCCGCAATTGCTGGAAGGCCGGCTCATCCAGAAACCGCAAAAACATGAAAAAGCGACCTTTGCCTGGAATATTAAACGGGAACAAGAAAAAATTGACTGGGCTAAAACCGGGGAAGAAATCTATAACCATATTCGCGGTCTAAACCCATGGCCGGTAGCTTTTACCACCATGGAAGGCCAGGTATTAAAAATTTGGCGCGGTGAGAAAGTAAATGGATATAAGCGTGAAGAGCCCGGCACAATAATAAATTTTGAGCCTGATGGAATCATCGTCAGCAGCGGCAATGGCACAGCGATAAAAATAACAGAACTACAGCCTTCGGGAAAAACAAAAATGTCAAGTGAGCAATTTTTACGCGGAGCTGGCTCCAAAATTCAACAAGGCAGTAAGCTAGGAGAATGATATGACCACTAAAGCAACAAAGAATGTTCGGGAAACTGCATTGGACCTGCTGACAGCCATTGAGAAAAATCAATCATACAGCAATTTGCTTCTTAACACTACGATTGAAAAAAACGAATTGTCCACTAAAGACATCGGATTATTAACTGAATTGACGTATGGAACATTGCAAAGACGAATGGCACTGGACTTCTTTTTAAGACCGTTCGTAAAGGATAACAAAAAACTAGCAGATTGGATTCACCACTTACTAAGGATGACGCTCTACCAAATGGTGTATCTGGATAAAATACCGGACAGGGCAGCCATTTTTGAGGCGGTTGAAATAGCAAAAAAACGCGGGCATAAAGGGATTGGCAGTTTGGTAAATGGGGTGCTCCGGAGCATTCAAAGAGAAGGACTCCCATCTTTAAATGAAGTATCCGATCCTGTTGAACGGCTTTCACTTGAAACGAGTCACCCGCTTTGGCTTGTCACTAGATGGGTTCACCAATTTGGATTTGATAAAACAAAGGAAATGTGTGAGATTAACTTAACAGCACCAATGCAAACTGCCAGGGTTAATCTCACAAAGATTACTCGTGATGAATGTGTTGCCTTGTTAGAGGAAGATGGGTTTCAAATAGAAAAAAGTTCAATTATTCCAGAGGCGATAAAGTCTTTTAAGGGGAACTTAGCTTCATCAATCTCCTTTAAATATGGGATGTTCACAATCCAGGATGAAAGTTCGATGCTGGCCGCCTATGCATTAGGGGCAGAGAAAGGTCAAGTTGTCCTTGATGCATGTGCCGCCCCAGGAGGCAAAAGCACTCATATTGCTGAAAAAATGGACAATACCGGTGAAATCATTTCTGTTGACCTCCATCAGCACAAAGTAAAATTGATCAATGAGAATGCCAGGCGTCTTGGATTGTCAAACATAAAAACAAACATATCCGATTCCAGACATTTACAGGAAAAGTTCAAGGCTGAAACCTTTGACCGAATTCTACTCGATGCCCCGTGCTCCGGTCTGGGTGTGATGAGGAGAAAGCCTGACATGAAATATACAAAAACAGAGAATGATATAGGACGATTAAGCAGTATCCAACAAAATTTATTATCTTCAGTTGCTCCTTTATTAAAAAAAGGCGGAATTCTTATATATAGTACATGCACTGTAGATAAAGAAGAAAATGAAAATACGGTTAGGGTATTTTTGGAAAATAATCCAGAGTTCGAAGGAGATCAATCATTTAAAAGCAGGATGCCTGAGGCAATTCAACCATTAATAACAGGTTATGATCTTCAAATTTTCCCGCAGGATTTCGGGGCAGATGGTTTTTATATCGCAAGCATTAGAAAGAAGGTGTAACATATGGAACAATTCAACACAACTGAGAAAGCCACAGCAGAAGATATAAAGCTGCCATCAATCTATTCACTGAAGCTCGATGAATTAAAGCATTGGCTGGAAGAGAATGGGGAAAAACCGTTCCGTGCGGAGCAGATTTATGACTGGCTCTATAAAAAAAGAATTTCATCCTTTGCAGAAATGAGCAATTTATCAAAAGGCTTAAGGGAAAAGCTGACAGCGCATTTTCAACTGACTACCTTAAATACTGTGGTGCAGCAGACATCATCAGATGGAACGATTAAATTTCTATTTGAACTCCATGATGGTTATTCGATTGAAACGGTTTTAATGAGGCATGATTATGGAAATTCCGTTTGTGTCACCACACAGGTTGGCTGCCGGATTGGCTGCACGTTTTGTGCCTCGACATTAGGAGGTTTAAAGCGGCATCTCGAAGCAGGAGAAATAGTTGCCCAGGTTGTAAAAGTGCAGCAGACGCTTGATGAAACAGAAGAGCGGGTCAGCTCCGTGGTTATCATGGGCATTGGCGAGCCATTTGATAACTATGACAATATGCTTTCATTTTTAAAAATAATGAATCACGAAAAAGGGCTAAATATTGGGGCAAGACATATCACTGTCTCAACCAGTGGGATCATTCCAAAAATTTATCAATTTGCCGATGAAAATATGCAAATTAATTTTGCCATTTCATTGCATGCGCCAAATACAGAATTACGCTCAAAGTTGATGCCAATCAACAAAGCATATAAACTTGATGACTTGATCAAAGCTGTGCGGTATTATATCGATAAGACCGGTCGAAGAGTCAGTTTTGAATATGGACTTTTTGGCGGGGTGAATGACTCTGTTGAGCATGCAGAGGAATTGGCTCAGCTATTAAAAGGTCTAAAATGCCATGTGAATCTCATTCCGGTCAACTATGTTCCTGAACGTGATTATGTCCGGACCCCAAGAGATAAAATTTTTGCCTTTGAAAAGACGCTGAATAATCTTGGTATTAATGTAACAATACGCAGAGAGCACGGTCATGATATTGATGCAGCATGTGGACAACTTCGTGCAAAGGAGCGGAAAGAGGAGACGAGGTGAAGGTATGAAAGCGGTTTTCATGACAGATCAAGGAAAAGTGCGTCTTCATAATGAGGATGCCTGCGGGATATTTAAGAATCAGGACGGCAACCTTCTTGCCATCGTGGCAGATGGAATGGGAGGGCACCGTGCCGGTGATGTGGCAAGTGAAATGACATTGCTGCAAATGAAAAAGGAATGGGAAAAAGCCTGGGGAATATTAACAGCAGACGAAGCGGAGATTTGGCTTAGGGAGCAAATAACAAACGTCAATGCCCTGTTATTTGATCATGCTAATAGTCATACAGAATGTGATGGAATGGGAACAACAATCGTTGCGGCGATTACAACTGACCGCTTTGCAACGATTGCTAACATCGGTGACAGCCGTGGATATTTATTCAATGAAACAGGCTTTAAACAGATTACAGAAGATCATTCCCTTGTTAATGAACTGGTTCGCTCCGGACAAATATCCAGGGAAGATGCGGAGCATCACCCAAGGAAAAATGTTCTCCTCCGGGCATTAGGAACAGAAAAGCTGGTTGAAATGGATATCAAAACGGTTGTTTTTGAAGAAGGCGACATCCTTTTACTTTGTTCGGATGGCCTTTCCAATAAGGTGAACGAGAAAGAAATGGCGGAAATTCTTTTAAGCAAGGATCATTTGGAGGATGCTTCAGCCACGCTGATCGATCTTGCGAATGATTATGGCGGAGAAGATAACATTACACTGGCTATTGTAGAGTTTTCCACTATCAGCGAGGGTGATGTATAGATGATGATTGGGAAAAGATTAAGCGGCCGATATAAAATATTGGATATGATAGGCGGGGGCGGCATGGCAAATGTCTACCTGGCTCATGACATGATCCTCGACCGCGATGTTGCAGTAAAAATGCTGCGCCTTGATTTTGCCAACGATGAAGAATTTATCCGCAGATTTCACAGGGAAGCACAATCTGCTACAAGTCTGGCTCATCCCAATATTGTGAATATTTTTGATGTGGGTGAGGAAAATGATCTTTATTATATTGTGATGGAATTTGTGAATGGGCAAACGTTAAAACAATACATACAACAAAATTCTCCCTTAAGGGTAGAAGATGCGATTGGGGTCATGCGGCAGCTCACTTCAGCAATTTCCCATGCCCACCAAAATCATATTGTTCACCGTGATATTAAGCCCCAAAATATCCTGGTAGACCGTAATGGCAATGTCAAAGTAACGGATTTCGGAATTGCGATGGCCTTAAGTGCCACAAGTATTACTCAGACAAATTCTGTTCTAGGCTCGGTGCATTACCTGTCACCAGAACAGGCCAGGGGCGGCATGGCAAATAGAAAATCGGATATTTATTCGCTGGGAATTGTCATGTTTGAATTATTGACCGGCAGGCTTCCATTCTCCGGGGAATCAGCCGTTTCAATTGCGTTAAAGCATCTGCAATCTGAAACACCATCGGTTAGAAGATGGAATCCAAATATTCCGCAAAGTGTGGAAAATATTGTCCTTAAGGCAACTGCAAAAGACCCTTTCCATCGTTATAATAGTGTCGATGAAATGGAAGAGGATTTAAGAACGGCACTTGACCCGGAAAGAATGGATGAACCTAAATTTGTTATTCCCATTGATAATGATGCAACAAAGGCCATACCGGTTATTACGAATGACCGGCCATTGCAAAACCTTGATGAGACCTTAGTACATAGCAATGATAAAATCCCGTTAAATGCAAAAAAAGCTGACGCCAAAAATGGGGGGAAGGCTAAGAAAAAAAAGAAAAAGCGGCCGATGATTATCACAGCTGCATTTCTAGTTTTAGTACTGCTTGGACTTTTAATCTTCTTTTTACCGGGAATGTTATCATCCAAGGACATCAAAATCCCGGATGTAAGCGGGATGAATGTGGATGATGCAATTTCAAAGCTAAAACTAAAAGGGCTTGATCCGGGAAAACAAATTAAAATCATTGATGAAAAAGTAAAAAAAGGCAAGGTTATTAAAACAGACCCTGAAATCGGAACCTTAGTAAAAGAAAATTATAAAGTTTCGCTATATGTCAGCTTAGGTAAAGAGAAATATGAACTAGATCATTATGTCGGCCTTCTATATGATGATGTGCTTCGTTTATTAGAGACTAGAAATATTCATTTTAAAGAGATTAAAAAAATCGAGAAAAATGACGACAGCGACCCGGGAACCATCATCAGCCAAAATCTTCCGCAAGGCAAAAAGGTAGTTCCGGAGGATACGGTTTTAGAATTAACCGTCAGCAAAGGCCCGGAAATCATTGAATTAAAAGACTTAACACAATATAATTTAAAAGGCGCTCAGGATTATGCCTCATTAGTCGGGCTGATTCTGGATGCCTCTGAAGAGAAATACGATGATAAAATCGGAGCAGGCATGATCATATCCCAATCGCCTAAAGAAGGAACAAAACTGAAAAAAGGCGATAAAGTGACGGTAATCGTTTCTAAAGGGAAGGAAGAAAAACCACCAAAAGATTTTACGAAAGAAATTACGATTGATTACCAGCCTTCCTTACCTGGTGAACCTCCTCAGCCGCAGGAAGTAATCATCTATATTGAGGATATGTATCACAATATGACAGAACCGGCTGAAACCTTTAAGATTACCCAAACGATCAAAAAAACGATTAAGCTTTCAATTCCATCTGGTAAAACAGGCGGCTACAGGGTGATGCGCGATAATCAGGTAATTGCGCAGGAAGTTATCAATTATTCCGATTCAGATTAAATGAGGCAGGGAGTGAAGCTATGGCTGAAGGGAAAATAATTAAAGCGTTAAGTGGTTTTTACTATGTCCTGCATGATGATAAATTAATCCAATGCCGCGGCAGAGGGGTATTTCGCAAAAATAAAATTACCCCTCTTGTCGGGGATGAAGTCGTTTTTCAAGCGGATAATGAGCTTGAAGGCTATATTCTTGAAGTGAAAGAACGGAAGAATGAGCTAGTCCGCCCGCCAATTGCCAATGTCGATCAGGCCATCCTTGTTTTTTCAGCAGTGGAGCCGGACTTCAGCACAATTCTGCTCGACCGATTTCTTGTCCTAGTTGAATTCAACCATATAAAGCCGCTCATTTGCATTACGAAGATGGATCTTGCCGATGATGGGCAAAAACAAAGGATTGCAGAATATGCCAAACAATATGAAGCTGCCGGGTATGAAGTCATTCTTACGTCCTCGGAAACAGAAGCGGGGATTGAACGTTTAAATCCGCATCTCGATCAGAAGATTTCCGTCTTTGCCGGGCAATCTGGAGTTGGTAAATCATCCTTGCTCAATGTTCTCAGGCCTGACCTTGAACTAAAAACAAATGATATTTCCTCCCATCTTGGCAGGGGCAGGCACACCACCAGGCATGTGGAGCTAATAAAGATTGACAATGGTCTTGTCGCGGATACACCGGGCTTTAGCTCATTGGATTTTACGGATATAGAAGCAGAAGATTTAACTTACTGCTTTCCGGAGCTCGAAAAGGCAAGTGAAAATTGTAAATTTCGAGGCTGTCTGCACCAGAGTGAGCCTAAATGCGGTGTGAAACAGGCTATAGAGTTAGGAGAAATCCAGAATTATCGCTATCAGCATTATCTGGATTTTCTCCAAGAAATAAAAGATAGAAAGCCGAGGTATTGATGATGGTGAAAATAGCACCTTCGATTCTTTCCGCCGATTTTTCAAAATTAGGCGAAGAAGTTTTAGCAGTGGAAAAAGGTGGAGCAGACTATATTCATGTGGATGTTATGGATGGTCATTTTGTACCGAATATTACCATCGGTCCATTGGTTGCAGCAGCCATTCGTCCTGTAACGAAACTTCCGCTGGATGTACACCTGATGATTGAAAATCCTGACCAATATATTGAAGCCTTCGCTAAAGCGGGAGCTGATTACATTACCGTACATGTAGAAGCATGCCGTCACCTTCACCGGACGATTCAAAATATAAAATCGTTTGGGGTTAAAGCGGGGGTGGTTTTAAATCCGGCAACCCCGGTTGAATCCATTCAACATATCATAGGCGACATTGATATGGTGTTATTAATGTCCGTAAACCCCGGTTTTGGCGGACAGAAATTCATTCCTGAAGTTCTTCCGAAAATTAGAAAAGTGAAAGAGATGGCTGAACAAAAAGGGTTAAACCTGGAAATCGAAATTGATGGCGGCGTCAATCCAGAAACCGCCAAGTTATGCATCGAAGCAGGTGCAAATGTCCTCGTTGCCGGCTCAGCTATTTATAATGAAAAGGATTACGCAAAGGCCATAGCGCAAATTAGGGGACAATAATTAAAATGAATATAAATATTCTCGCCGGCGGTCCTGAAGACCTGCTGCCTAATTTACATGAATACGAAGAAGAAAACACAGTTTGGGCGGGTGTTGATCGGGGCGTTTTCCATTTGCTGCAAAGAAACATCAAACCATTGATGGCCTTTGGCGATTTTGATTCGGTTACACCCGAAGAACTAACATTTATTGAAAATCAGGTAGCAGAACTGAAGCGGTTTAAACCTGAAAAGGATGAAACAGATATGGAGCTCGCCTTAAATTGGGCAATTGAGCAGAAGCCTGAACGCATCAAAATTTTCGGGGCGACCGGGGGAAGGCTTGACCATTTATTTGCGAATGTTCAGCTTTTAAGGAAAACCCTTGAGGCAGACAACATGTCCGACGTTTATATAATCGACCGACATAACCTTCTCTTTATTAAGGGACCAGGCAGCTATACAATTGAAAAAATAGAGAAGAAAAAATATATTTCTTTTGTTCCTTTGACACTTAACGTCAGCGGCATCACACTCGAAGGCTTTAAATTTCCTTTGAAAAACCGTCATATTTCACTGGGCTCAACACTATGTATTAGTAATGAACTTATTAGCAGTCATGGTACTTTTTCATTTTCCGAAGGCATATTAATTGTAATAAGAAGTGATGATTAATATGCATTACAGGTTGGTACTTCTTTCGTTCGTTTGAATAATATGTAAGGGCGTACGAAAAAAGTTGAGCTGGATATGATATGCGACGTTGAGATTTGTGAGGAGGGACAGTATGAAATTTTATACAATTAAACTGCCGAGGTTTTTAGGCGGGCTTGTCCGGGCGATGATAGGGGCATTTCATAAAAAAGAATAAGTAAATATTTCCATAAAGTTCGGCACCCATTTTGGTTGGGTGCTTTTTATTTTGGAAAGGAGGAGAAACTACAAAAGAAAGAGCATCCTTTATCAGGATGCTCAAGCAATTCTATACGCGTTCAACTTTACCAGATCTTAACGCTCTTGCAGAAACCCAAACACGCTTTGGCTTTCCATCAACAAGAATACGTACTTTTTGTAGGTTAGCACCCCATGTACGCT
>CAYNUT010000057.1:0-20747 GCA_964400595.1 uncultured Neobacillus sp.
GTATGAGGATGGCTTTTTCTATAAGGGGAATAACGGAATGTTAATAGCAGCATATTTAGTCATGAATTTAGTGGGACTTACTATGATGGGAGTAGATAAAAAACGGGCAAAAAACCGCCAATACAGAATTCGTGAGAGGACTCTGTGGCTTGTGGCATTGCTTGGAGGAGCAGTGGGAGCGGCAGCAGGAATGCATCTTTTCCGGCATAAAACAAAGCATATGGCATTTATGATAGGTTTTCCTGTCCTGGCCATTGCAGAGCTGATTCTTTTCCTCATGAGTTTATAAGAAAAGTAAAAAAGTATTCTTTGAGAAGTGTCCAATTCCAGCGCCTAGTGTACTTCGCTGGGCGCTGGAGCTTTTCTTATTAAAGGATATTTTCCTGCAAAAATTCCCTCACTGGACTCTTCCAATGAATTTCAGCATTTGGATACTGCTCGCGAATTTTATTGTCTACATAAAAAAAGTCTTCACGTACCATTCCTTTTAATGAAACGGTATTCTCCGGCCCAATGGAGATGGAGACGACATCGAAGGTTTGATTGGCTGGTCCCATATATTTTTCTCCGGTAAACACTGCACCCTTATAGGTGAGCAAAAAATTCTTCCTTGCATCCTCATGATCGATAAGATAAAAACGTTTATGTTTTCGTGCTGATTCGAGTTTTCTTTTTGGAGTAAAAATCAATTTCAAAATAAAGTAACATAAAAATAGAATAATAAATAATAATATGAAGCGCAGCATCCAAATCATCGCCAAGCCCCCTGCATCCTTTTTCTTTTCATACGTTTTAAGGGGAAAAAAGTTTCAATCATTCTTCATTTTGCTATAATTCTTTTAAGGAGTGATCATGAAGATGCAGCTAGAAAAATTATTTCAAATGCAAAAAGCATTGGATATGCATATCGAAAAAAAACATCAGCTCGAGGACGAAGATTTATTTGATCGCAAGATTATGGCCTTGCTGGTGGAAATTGGGGAGTTGGCGAACGAAACCCGCTGCTTTAAGTTTTGGAGTGTAAAGCCTTCATCAGAAAAAAAGGTGATTTTAGAGGAGTTTGTGGACGGAGTTCACTTCATCTTGTCGCTTGGTCTGGAATGTGGTTTTGAAGAAAGCGAAATTGTTTTGCCAGAACCTGCAGCATCCGTAAATATAACTGAGCAATTTTTACATGTTTATCGTACAGCCGGCAGTTTTCAAAAAAGTAAAAGCATAGCTGATTATGTTACGCTATTTGAATCTTATATGAAGCTTGCTGCTTCCCTTGGTATTGACTATGAAGAAATGGAACAGGCATATTTTCATAAAAACGAAGTAAATTATCAGAGACAACAAAATAACTATTAGCGGGAAATTTGTAACTATTTCGATTTTTTCTGTATAATAAAGTTCGTAAATAAAAATAAAGGGGGCTGCAAAATGGCAAAATTAGATGAAACGTTAGCGATGTTAAAAGAATTAACCGATGCCAAGGGAATTCCCGGCAATGAGCGCGAAGTACGCGAAGTGATGAAGAAATACATAGAGCCATTCGCAGATGAATTAACATCTGACGGACTTGGCAGTTTAATTGCGAAAAAAGTAGGAAAAGAAGATGGTCCGAAAATTATGGTCGCAGGCCACATGGATGAAGTCGGATTTATGGTCACGCAAATCGATGATAAAGGCTTCCTTCGCTTTCAACCGGTTGGCGGCTGGTGGGGCCAGGTTATGCTGGCACAGAGAGTTACCATCGTGACAAGGAAAGGCGATGTAACAGGTATTATCGGTTCTAAGCCTCCGCATGTATTATCACCGGAAGCACGCAAGAAACCGGTAGAAATTAAAGATATGTTTATTGATATCGGTGCCTCCAGCAGAGAGGAAGCAAAGGAGTGGGGCATCCGTCCAGGGGATATGGTTGTGCCGTACTTCGAGTTTACGGTCATGAACAATGAGAAGATGCTGCTGGCAAAAGCTTGGGACAACCGCATTGGCTGCGCCATTGCCATTGATGTATTGCGGCAATTAAAAGATGTTGAACACCCGAACGTAGTGTATGGTGTCGGGGCGGTTCAGGAAGAGGTTGGCTTGCGCGGGGCCAAGACAGCGACCTACAAAATTGAGCCGGATATCGGCTTTGCCGTTGATGTCGGTATTGCCGGCGACACTCCGGGAATCACAGAAAAAGAGGCCATGAGCAAAATGGGCAAGGGGCCGCAAGTGGTAGTTTACGATGCGTCTATGGTGGCGCATAAAGGACTGCTTGATTTTGTCACAGATACAGCAGATGAACTCAATATCCCATATCAGTTCGAATCCATTCCCGGCGGGGGTACTGATGCGGGCTCGATTCACCTAACGCATAATGGTGTTCCGGCACTTGCTATTACAATTGCAACACGTTATATCCATTCCCATGCGGCGATGCTTCACCGCGACGACTATGAAGATGCGGTTAAGCTGATCGTTGAAGTTATAAAGCGTTTGGACCGTGCAGCGGTTGAAAAGATTACGTTTGAATAATATTTTACATCCTCGGTCGAGTTCGGCCGGGGATTTTTTGGATTGCCCGATAAATTGGACAATTTCCCGATAAAAATGCAGATTTGAGATGAAAAAAGCTGCCAATCACAGTGATTGACAGCCAAAAATTATTGTTTTAACCCATTTTCGAGCGTTGTGAGCATTTCTGTTTTCTCTTCTTCGGAGGAATTTTTCCAAATTACCTCAAATAAGACGCCGAGACCAGGAAGCATTTTTTCCTCCCCGCTTTGAATGGCATCAACAATCGTATCCTCGAGCTGATCTTGTGTATTCCCTGAAACATTGTGAATGATGGCATTGCGCAAATTTAAGTTCATAGTCTCACTCCTTTTTTTCTTTATTATGTTTTTCTACTTTTGGTTTTATTATGTATTTTTATTGGTCTATAATAGAAAAATCAGCCACATAAAAGGAGAAGTAAATTTGAAACATATTGAATCCGTTAATAATCCAAAGGTAAAACAATGGAAAAAGCTTTTAACGAAAAAAGAGCGCGATCTGACGGGCACTTTTTTGGTAGAAGGATTTCATTTAGTTGAGGAGGCACTAAAACAAGGCGGACAAATTTTAGAGATCATCGTATCTGACAAAGTCGGCCTGCCGCCAAGGTGGGATGCTGGTTCTATTCCCGTAACCCTAGTCACCGAAGAAATTTCAAATTCTTTATCTGATACCGAAGCACCTCAAGGGATTTATGCAGTCTGCCGCCAATTAGACACAGCTGCACCCAATGCAAAAACCTGTTTGTTAATTGATGCCGTCCAGGACCCGGGAAATCTCGGCACGATGATTCGCACCGCCGATGCCGCTGGAATTGATGCCGTCATCGTCGGCAAAGGAAGTGTGGACATTTTTAACTCAAAGGTCTTAAGATCTGCACAAGGAAGTCATTTTCACCTTCCAATTATTAGAGGCGATCTGCAGGAGTGGATCGATCAATTGAAGGCAAAAAATATTCCTGTATACGGTACAGCACTTGAAGGTGCCGTTGAATATACTGATATTTCAACAGGTGAATCGTTTGCTTTGATTGTCGGCAACGAGGGAAGCGGCGTAAACAAAGTTCTGCTTTCCAGCACCAACGCCAATCTCTATATCCCGATTTACGGAAAAAGCGAATCGCTTAATGTTGCCGTCGCAACAGGCATCCTGTTATATTTTTTAAAAAAATAGGCAATAACTTGTTTGAAACTATTGAAGAATTATTATATAATAATGAACAATATTGATATTAAAAGACTATGACGGAGAAAAGTATCTTGTCAACAGACCATAAAGGGAGAAAGTGCCTTGACTGAAAGCACTTTTATGGAAAGGGCTTGAGAAGTTCACCTCCCGAGTCGGCATCGGGACCACAATAAAGAGGAAAGCTGTCTAGCTGCAGTGCCAAGGCGCTTCCACTTTTCGTGTAAAGATGCACCCGGCACATGCCGTTATCCGAATGAAGCGAACACCAGCATTTTGTACATATGGTGTTTACAAGGGTGGTACCGCGACTATAAACCTCGTCCCTTTTTTGGGAAGAGGTTTTTTTATTTTTAAAAATAAAGGGTGCCTGACACCATCATTTAATTTAAGGAGGAAATGACATGCAAGAACGTTTAAAGGAATTGCAGGGAGAGGCTATTCAAAAAATTGACCAGTCTGCTGGCTTAAAAGAATTGAACGACATCCGCGTTGCCTATTTAGGCAAAAAAGGCCCGATTACCGAGGTGCTGCGCGGAATGGGCAAGCTCTCAGCGGAAGAGCGTCCGGTAATGGGGGCGCTGGCAAACGAAGTCCGTGAAGCGATTGCAGTAAAAATCGACGCCAAACAAAAGGAATTAGAGGAAGCGGCCGTTCTTGAAAAATTAGCGTCTGAAAGCATTGATGTAACCCTTCCAGGGCGTCCGGTAAAACTGGGCAGCCACCATCCTCTCACAAGAATCATTGAAGAAATTGAAGATTTATTTATCGGCATGGGCTATGAGGTTGCCGAGGGACCAGAGGTGGAGCAGGATTATTATAACTTCGAAGCTCTTAATTTGCCGAAAGGCCACCCGGCCCGCGATATGCAGGATTCCTTCTATATCACAGAAGAAATTTTAATGAGAACCCACACCTCGCCGGTGCAGGCGCGGACGATGGAGAAACATCAAGGCAAGGGGCCGATCAAAATTATTTGTCCGGGGAAAGTGTACCGCCGTGATAATGACGATGCGACACACTCCCACCAATTCATGCAAATTGAAGGTCTTGTGGTCGGCGAGAATATCCGCATGAGCGACCTGAAAGGAACCTTAGAGGTATTTGCAAAGAAAATGTTCGGTGAAGACCGTGAAATTCGCTTAAGACCAAGTTTTTTCCCGTTTACGGAGCCATCAGTTGAAATGGATATTTCTTGTAAAATTTGCAGCGGGCACGGCTGCAGCGTTTGTAAGCGAACTGGCTGGATTGAAATTCTTGGTGCCGGTATGGTTCATCCAAACGTTCTCGAAATGGCCGGCTATGATTCGAAAAAATACACCGGCTTTGCCTTTGGAATGGGACCTGAGCGGATTGCGATGCTGAAATACGGCGTCGATGACATCCGACATTTCTATACAAATGATGTTAGATTTTTAAAACAGTTCGCTAAACACGAATAAGAGGAGGAGTACGACATGTTCGTTTCATATAAATGGCTCCAGGATTACGTTGATTTAACTGGAGTAACAGCAGCCGAATTAGCTGAAAAAATTACCAAAAGCGGAATTGAAGTTGAGGGAGTTGAAATCCTTAACGAAGGCATAAAAGGTGTGGTTGTCGGTCATGTCCTGGAACGTGAACAGCATCCAAATGCCGATAAATTAAGCAAATGCTTAGTTGATACCGGTGAAGGAGAGCCGGTACAAATTATTTGCGGAGCTCCGAATGTCGCTAAAGGCCAGAAAGTAGCGGTAGCTAAGGTTGGAGCAGTATTACCAGGCAATTTTAAAATTAAAAAGGCGAAGCTCCGCGGCGAGGAATCAAATGGCATGATTTGCTCCCTAACGGAATTAGGGATGGACGGAAAGGTTGTTCCGAAAGAATATTCCGAAGGGATCTTTGTTTTTCCGGCTGATGCTGAGGTGGGCACCGATGCCATTGCGTTTCTAAACCGTGACGACGAAGTTCTCGAACTTAGCTTAACTCCAAACCGGGCTGACTGCTTAAGCATGCTGGGAGTCGCCTATGAAGTGGCAGCGATTTTAGGCAGGGACGTAAAAGTTCCGGAAACGAACCTGGAGCCTTCTGCGGAAAATGCAGCAGATTATGTGCAGGTTGTTGTGGAAGCGAAAGAAGATAACCCGTTATACGTAGCCAAAATGATTAAAAACGTAAAAATCGGCCCGTCTCCTCTTTGGATGCAAACGCGCTTGATGTCAGCCGGAATCCGTCCACACAATAACGTAGTCGATATTACCAACTATATTTTATTAGAATACGGCCAGCCGCTGCATGCATTTGATTATGAACGTCTGGGATCAAAAGAAATTCTTGTCCGCCGTGCGGTTGATGGCGAGAAATTTGTAACGCTTGATGATGTAGAACGGACTTTAACTTCCGACCATCTTGTGATTACAAATGGAACAGAGCCAGTTGCCCTAGCCGGTGTAATGGGCGGTGCCAATTCAGAAGTTACGTCAGATACAACGACTGTTTTATTGGAAGCAGCTTATTTCAATGGGCAGACCGTTCGAAAAGCATCGAAAGATCACGGCTTAAGAAGTGAAGCGAGCGCCCGCTTCGAAAAAGGCGTTGATCCAAACCGCGTCCGCTCCGCAGGAGACCGTGCTTCCTACTTAATGGCGAAATACGCAGGCGGTGAAGTTCTAGCAGGGGCTGCTGAAGCAGATACACTTACAGTTGAACCGGCAGTAGTGTCCATTACCCTTGAAAAAATCAACCGTGTGCTTGGGACTTCGCTTGTCATGAATGAGGTTAAGGAAATCTTTGACCGTCTGCAATTTACCGTAAGCATTGAAGAGGATACGATTACGGTAACGGCGCCGACACGCCGCGGCGATATCAGAATTGAAGAAGATTTAGTCGAAGAGGTTGCCCGTCTTTACGGCTATGATAACATTCCGAAAACCTTGCCGATTGGTTCGTCAACACCGGGAAGATTGTCCGAGTACCAGAAAAAGCGCCGCGTTGTTCGTCAATACCTTGAAGGGGCAGGTCTTTACCAGGCTGTAACGTATTCTCTAACCAGTGAAGAAAAAGCCCGGCAATTCGCACTTGAAAACCGGGATTCGATTCGCTTGGCAATGCCAATGAGTGAAGAGCGCAGCATTCTTCGCTTAAGCATCCTGCCGCAGCTTTTAGAAGTTCTGAAATACAATAGTGCCCGTCAAAATGACAGTCTGGCTGTTTATGAAACAGGTGCAGTATTCTTATCAAACGGAGCGGATGTGCTGCCGGAAGAAAAAGAGCATTTAGCGGCGGCAGTGACTGGACTTTGGCATTCCCACTCCTGGCAGGGGGAAAAGAAGGCAATTGACTTCTTCGTTGTCAAAGGAATTCTGGAAGGATTGTTTGCTAAACTTGATTTGTCTGAACGTGTTGAATATGTGCAGGCGCAGGTGGAGGGCATGCACCCAGGACGAACTGCTGAAATCCGTTTGAACGGCAAGAAAATAGGCTTCGTCGGCCAAGTGCACCCAAGCGTCCAAAAAGAGCTGGATTTGAAAGACACATATGTCTTTGAACTATCATTAAAATCTGTTCTTGAAGAAGATACGCCAGAGTTACAATACGAAGCCATCCCGCGCTTCCCATCCATCACGAGAGATATTGCCTTGGTGGTAAACAGGGTAACGGTGTCTGGTTCCTTAAAGGAAATCATTTTAACAGCCGGTGCACCGCTTCTAAAAGAGGCCGAAGTATTCGATTTATATGAGGGGGACAAAATGGAGGCAGGCAAGAAATCAATTGCGTTCTCTCTTAAATATGTCGATCCTGAGCGAACCTTGACGGATGAAGAGGTAACGAAGGTTCACGGTAAAGTGCTCGAGGCCTTGAAAGAGAAGTCTGGAGCAGTGTTACGTGGTTAATTAGTAGAAGCTGGCTCGAAAGTTTGGCTTTCGGGCTGGCTTTTTTGACTAAATTTAGAGGGATTCTGCGGAAATATGGTGGAATTCCGCGAACTTTGAATGGAATTCCGCCTAAAAGCCCGTTTATTCCGCGAAACCCATTTAAAGAAACAATTCTAAGTTTCTATCCAAACCAAAAACAATTACAGACAGCAAACAGGCTGCCCCAACAGAAAATTTTGCGGCAGCCTGTTTTTATTTACATTTTTTCATAGATTTCATCATATTTTCGAGCTAACGCTACGTCCAAATCGGTTAATCCGCCCGCATTCCAGGAGGTAAGCCGCAGTGTTACCAATTTATAGTCAATCGAGATGAACGGATGATGATTTTTTTCCTCGGAAAGATGGGCAATTTCGTTCACGAAGGCAATGCCATATAAAAATTCACGGAAACGATACTTTTTAACGATAAACTTACCCTCCAGTTTCCAGCCGGGCAGTCCGGCAACAGATAGAGTGATTTCCTCATCGTTTAGTCTATTCATTTACATCCCCTCCTCCAACCAATTTACTTCCATAAAACGCAGTTTAAGTCCTTTTTTTATCAACAAGCGCCAGAGCTTTATCTGTATTGGCAAAGTGAAGCTTCACAAAGGATGGGAGGACGTCTCGTCCTTTTTTTAAAATGAGCTTGGCGGCGGCGGCATCTACCTGGGAACCCGCACCTTTCGGGATTGGAAAGCCTGCTGCTTCACTAAGCTTGTCCATATACTGAATAAATGCGTAGCGCGCGAGAATGCTGGCGGCGGCGACAGCAAGATGAATGCCTTCTGCCTTTGTGCTGAAATAAACATTTTCCCTGGCAGCCTTCTTCTGCCCGTTAATATGCTGATAATAAGTGCTGGATTGTACAAATTGGTCTATTAAAATGGCATCAGGCTTTTCGGGCTCAATTTTCCCAAGTACATTTAGAATCGCTTGATTGTGCAGGACCGCTTTCATTTTCCCCTGCGACCAGCCTGACCTCTGTACCTGGTTATACTTTTCATTTTTTAACGTCATCAGGCTGAAAGGAACTACATTTTTAATAACTTTTGCGATTTCAATGATTTTTTCATCGTTTAAATCCTTTGAGTCCCTGACACCTAATTCCTTTAATAATGGAATTTGCTCTTTTTTTACATAGGCAGCGACGACGGTTATTGGTCCGAAAAAGTCGCCTGTTCCCACTTCATCGGAGCCAATGACCGACATCTGGCTGATACCTGGAGGAAGGCTGCCCTTCGCTGCTGTTTTACCGTTTGCAGACTCAGGCTTCACAACATTCCCCCATCTTCCGGCCTCAGCTTCGCAATCGCTCCCTTGAAAAAGCACCTTCCCGGATTTATAGGCGGTAATCGCACAGCCAGGGGTTTTTGCCGAAAAAACACCTCCAGGAGGGATTTTTTCTGCTAAACATTTTCTGTAAAAGTCCTTCATTTCTAGAATTTTATTCATACCACATTGTAAAACAACATTTCCCAATGTTCATGCACCCACATTTCTATGAATTATATTATCTACAACTTTGCGACTTTCTTCGTTCGTGTTATGATATAGTGTAGGATTCTTGATTGGAGGCATTTACGTTGTCAAATATGCAAAAAAATAGAACCACCGTTGACATTTACGGACAGCAGTACGTTATTATGGGCACGGAAAGTCCCAATCATATACGGCTCGTGGCATCATTAGTGGATGATAAAATGCGGGAAATCAGCTCCAGGAATCCAATGCTTGACATTAATAAACTCGCTGTTTTAACAGCGGTAAATGCAGTCAATGATTATACTAAATTGAAAGATCAGCTGGACCAGCTGCAAGCTGAACTACAAAAAGAAAAGGACTAAAAGATTATGTTAGATTTAGCCATTATTATTTTTCTAATCGTTGGATTCTTTATCGGCCTTAAGAGAGGCTTTATCCTGCAGCTAATTCATTTAACTGGTTTTATTATTGCATATTTGGTCGCCTATATATACTATGATGAATTCGCTCCGAAACTGACACTTTGGATACCATATCCAAACATGGGTGATGGGACTGTCTTTAAGGTGTTATCGGATTCAGCCAATATGGAAACGGCCTTTTACCGTGCGATTGCTTTTGTGATCATCTTTTTTGCGGTAAAAATACTGCTGCAAATCATTGGCTCCATGTTAGACTTTATTGCCCATCTCCCGATTCTTAAACAATTAAATATTTGGGCGGGAGGTATTTTAGGATTTTTAGAAGTCTATTTCATTATTTTTATTTTATTATTTATTGCGGCTCTAATTCCAATGGATCTTTTCCAGAATACACTCAACGATTCCATTATGACAAATTTAATGGTAAATCATACACCATTCCTTTCCGATCAAATCAATGGCTGGTGGATTAAATAAACCTAACTTCTCTTTTGCAGAGAAGTTTTTCTTTGTGGGTAAAAAAAGGGTAAAATGTAGGTGTGGTTAATTTTAGGCAGGTGAATTCTATGGAAGTTACTAAAAAAGAACTAATTCGTTTATTGGAAACGATTGCTATTTATATGGAATTAAAAGGAGAGAATCCTTTCAAGGTTTCAGCCTTTCGAAAAGCTGCCTCGGCATTGGAAACCGATGAACGCGAATTAAAGGATATTGAAGACTTTACAGCGATATCAGGAATCGGCAAAGGTACTGCTTCTGTTATTGATGAATACATAAAAGAAGGTGCATCCTCCGTGCTAAAGGAGCTCAAACAGGAAGTACCGTCAGGGTTAATTCCGTTGCTGCAGCTTCAGGGGCTTGGAGGCAAGAAAATCGCCAAGCTGTATCAGGAGTTAGGGATTGAAGATATCACGAGTTTAAAGGAAGCCTGCCAGGAAGGCCAAGTTCAAGCCCTTGCCGGTTTCGGGAAAAAAACCGAAGAAAAAATTCTTCATGCCATCGCTAATATCGGCACACGGCCGGAACGGCTGCCGCTGGCCTTCATGCTGCCGCTTGCCGTGCAGATTGAAGACAGACTGGCGGAAATAAATGACATTACTCGTTATTCCAGGGCCGGCAGCCTCAGAAGAATGAGGGAGACAATTAAGGATCTTGATTTTATCATTGCAACAAACAATCCGGAAAACGTCCGCCGGCAGCTGCTGAAATTACCGAATATAAAAGAAGTTATTGGAGCCGGAGAAACGAAGGTTTCTGTCGTTTTTGCGTTTGATTATGATATCTCCGTTGATTTTCGATTAGTAAAACCGGAGGAATTTATCACCACCCTGCATCATTTTACCGGTTCAAAGGAACATAATGTCAGGATGAGGCAGCTTGCTAAGGATCGCGGTGAAAAAATAAGTGAGTACGGAGTCGAGAATATTGAAACTGGGGAGATTCTCACTTTCAAAACCGAGGAAGAATTTTTCCGGCATTTCGGTCTGCTCTTTATTCCTCCCGAAATTAGGGAAGATGGAAAAGAAGTCGACACCTTTTCGACCTCAGATGAGTTAATAGAACTCTCCGATATAAAGGGTGATCTCCACATGCATTCTACCTGGAGTGACGGTGCTCACACCATCGAACAAATGGCCGAAGCCTGCCGGGCAAGAGGCTATCAATACATGGCAATTACAGACCATTCGCAATATTTGAAGGTGGCCAACGGGCTGACACCTGAAAGGCTCCGCAAACAAAGAAAAGAAATTAAGCTAATAAATGAAAAATTCGATGATTTTTTGATTTTATCTGGTGTGGAGATGGATATTTTACCGGACGGCACCTTGGATTATGATGATGACCTGCTGGCCGAGATGGATTTTGTGATTGCCTCCATCCATTCTGCTTTTTCCCAGCCGCGGGAAAAAATCATGGAGCGGCTCAAAACGGCGCTAACCAATGCGAATGTTGATTTAATCGCCCATCCAACCGGCAGAAAAATCGGCCGCCGCGAAGGCTATGATGTCGATATTGATATGCTGATTGAACTTGCGAAAGAAACGAATACTGCATTGGAATTAAACGCAAATCCAAACAGGCTGGACCTTGCTGCAGAATATTTACGAAAAGCCCAGGATGCAGGCGTGAAAATTTTAATCAACACGGATGCCCATAGGCTTGATACATTAAAGCATATGGAAATTGGGGTATCAGCCGCGAAAAAGGGCTGGATTAATAAATCAACGGTGATCAATGCCCTTGATAAAAAAGAATTGCTGGAATTTTTACATAAACGATAAAAGGAGGTCCAGCCTCATGCATGAAAGAGTTTTAAAGGTTTTAGAATTTACGAAGGTGAGAGAGCAACTGTTAGAGCATGCCGCTTCTTCGCTTGGCAAAGAGAAAATAAGGCAGCTGGTGCCATCTACTGATTTTGAGAATGTAGTCAAACTGCAGGCTGAAACAGATGAGGCCGCAACGGTGATTCGGATAAAAGGGCATGTCCCCCTTTCAGGGATTCACGATATCCGTGCCCATATTAAGCGCTCTGTCATCGGGGGGATACTCAGCCCCCATGAACTCATTCAAATTGCAAGCACTATTCATGCAAGCAGGCAGATGAAACGCTTTATTGAAGAAATAGTGGAAGAGAGAACGGAACTGCCGAAAATACTGGAGCAAGTAAGCCAAATTATTCCGCTCACAAATCTTGAGCAGGAAATCAAGCATGCCATCGATGAGAGCGGCGAGGTGCTGGACGGGGCGAGCGAGCTGCTGCGCTCATTGAGGCACCAGCTGAGATCCAATGAGGCACGGATCCGTGAAAAATTAGAAAGCATGATTCGTTCCTCAAGTGCCCAAAAAATGTTATCTGACGCGATTATCACCATTCGCAACGACCGCTACGTCATCCCTGTAAAACAGGAATACCGCGGCCACTATGGCGGGATTATTCATGATCAAAGCTCATCCGGACAAACGCTATTTATTGAGCCGCAGGTGATTGTCCAGTTAAATAATCAGTTGCAGGATATCCGCGTAAAGGAGCAGCTGGAAATTGACCGAATCTTGACTGAGCTTTCCGCAAAAGCAGCTGAGTATGAAAGCGAATTGCAGGTTATCGTAAAAGTTCTAGCTAACCTGGATTTTATTTTTGCTAAAGCAAGATACGGAAAAAAAATAAAAGCCTCTATGCCGCTTATCAATAATCAGGGGCGGATTACATTATATAAGGCAAGGCATCCATTAATACCAATGGATGAGGTTGTTGCAAATGATATCATGCTCGGAAAAGATTTTACGACGATTGTCATTACCGGACCAAATACCGGAGGAAAAACGGTCACATTAAAAACACTCGGCCTTTGTTCGCTCATGGCCCAAGCCGGACTGCAAGTGCCGGCACTTGACGGATCAGAGCTTGCTGTATTTGATGCCATTTATGCGGATATCGGCGATGAGCAGTCGATTGAACAAAGCTTAAGTACATTTTCTTCCCATATGGTTAATATTGTTGATATATTAAAAAGAGTCGATTATAACAGCCTTGTTCTTTTTGATGAGCTGGGGGCGGGAACAGACCCGCAGGAAGGGGCAGCACTCGCCATCTCCATTTTGGATGAAGTGCATAAAAGAGGGGCGAGGGTTGTTGCGACTACCCATTATCCGGAGTTAAAGGCGTACGGCTATAATCGCGAAGGGGTTTTGAATGCCAGTGTGGAGTTTGATGTTGAGACGCTAAGCCCGACCTACAAGCTTTTGTTGGGGGTTCCCGGAAGGAGCAATGCGTTTGAAATTTCCAAACGGCTGGGGCTTGACGAAAGGGTGATTCTGGCTGCCCGCTCCCATGTAAGTGAGGATACAAACAAAATCGATAAAATGATTGCCTCCTTGGAAGAAAGCAAAAAGCAGGCTGAAATCGAGCAGCAGGACGCGCGTGATTTATTAAAGCAGGCTGAGAAACTTCATAAAGATTTGCAAAAGCAGATGATGGAGTTTTATGAGAAGAAAGACTTCATGCTTGAAAAAGCGGCGGAAAAAGCCGGAGAAATTGTTGAAGATGCGAAGGGGGAAGCAGAAAAGGTAATCCGCGACCTTCGCAAAATGAGAACGGAAAAGCACGCAGAAGTGAAGGAGCATGAATTAATTGAGGCAAAAAAACGCCTTGAAGAAGCGGCGCCAGTAGTTAAGAAATCCGAGAAATTCACGGGAAAACAAACAAAAAAACATCAGCTGATTCCAGGTGATGAAGTGAAGGTACTTACCTTTGATCAAAAAGGAACATTGGTGGAAAGGGTTTCTGGTCAAGAATGGCAGGTTCAAATCGGGATATTAAAGATGAAGGTAAAAGAAAAAGATATGGAATATCTCGGAACGCCTCCCCCTGTGGAAACAAAGCCGATGGCGATTGTCAAAGGGAGAGATGCTGCTGTAAAACTAGAGCTCGACCTGCGCGGCGAAAGGTATGAAGATGCGCTGTTAAAGGTGGAGAAATATATTGATGATGCTCTTTTGGCGAATTATCCGCGCGTGTCAATTATACATGGAAAGGGTACAGGAGCCTTGAGGCAGGGAGTTCAGGAATATTTAAGAAATCACCGCTCCGTCAAGAAAATTCGCTTTGGGGAAGCGGGCGAGGGTGGTTCAGGCGTGACAGTTGTTGAATTTAAATAAAGTCCTGGGGAGATTTGGCAATGGAACAATTTTGGGAAAATGAGTATATTCAAATCGCAGCTTATTATAGTGTCGTTATTTTATGCATGATTGTCTTTTTAGCCATTTTTGAAGTGGTAACGAAATACAAAAATTGGGATGAAATTAAAAAGGGGAATTTAGCGGTTGCAATGGCCACCGGGGGGAAAATATTTGGGGTAGCCAATATATTCCGCCATACCATCGAGCAGCACAGCTCTTTATTATCAATGGTCGGCTGGGGAATCTATGGATTTGTCCTGTTATTATCCGGTTATTTTATCTTTGAGTTTTTGACGCCAAAATTTAAAATTGACGACGAAATTCAAAATGATAATCGGGCTGTTGGCTTAATTTCGATGATTATTTCTATTGGATTATCATTTGTCATTGGTGCAGGCATTTCATAAGGGGAGATTAGAAAGTGGAGACATTAGCTAAAATACTTCTTGGATTATGCGGCTTGTTTTTGCTGATTGGCATTGTATACATGCTTTTTTTCACATAAGGGAAAATCATCGCTGAAACTTACTCAGCGGTGATTTTTTTTGCGTTTTTTCCTAGTGTATTGTGAATTCCTATACTATAATATAAGAGAAGTTGGAATTTTTTTATAATTTATCCAAAAAAGGGGGTTAATTATGTTGGAGTCCAAACCATGGCTGGATCTCTACCCAAAAGATATTCCCGCCACACTTGAATACTCCTCAGAACCAGTACAGAAATTTTTAATGAATTCAGCCGGAAAGTTTCCAGAAAAGATTGCCATTCACTTTATGGGGAAAGACATTACCTATAAACAGCTGAAAGAAGATGTCTTAAAATTTGCCGGCTATCTGCAAGGGACCCTGGGCATAAAAAAAGGGGATAGGGTGGCCATCATGCTTCCCAATACACCTCAGGCAGTTATCAGCTATTTTGCAATACTAATGGCAGGCGGTATTGTCGTTCAAACCAATCCATTGTACACAGAACGTGAACTGGAGTACCAAATGAAAGATTCTGGTGCCAAAGCCATCATCACCTTAGAAATCCTCTACCCGCGCGTAACAAAAATAATGCCGCAAACGGATTTGCAGCACGTTATTGTCACTGCCATCAAAGACTACCTTCCGTTCCCTAAAAATCTCATCTATCCTATCATACAGAAAAAACAATATGGCATTGTTGTCAAAGTTAAACATGAAGGAAATAGCCATTTACTTACAAAAATTTTAAAAATGGCCCCGAAAAAGTTAACAGAGCATAAGGTTAATTTAGAGGAAGATCTGGCATTGCTCCAATATACTGGCGGAACTACAGGTTCCCCAAAAGGCGTTATGCTGACACACAAAAATTTAATTGCCAATACAACCATGAGTGAAGCGTGGGTTTATAAGGCCAAACCTGGAGAAGAAATCGTCCTAGCTGTCGTCCCCTTTTTCCATGTTTATGGGATGACAGTATGCATGCTTTTATCCATTAAGATGGCATGTAAAATGGTATTACTGCCTAAATTCGATGCGCTGACAACCTTAAAAACCATTCATAAACAGAAACCGACGCTTTTTCCTGGCGCGCCGACCATTTATATTGGCTTATTGAACCACCCTGATTTGAAAAAATATGATTTATCCTCGATAGATGCCTGTATCAGCGGTTCTGCTCCTCTTCCACTTGAAGTACAGGAAAAGTTTGAGGAAGTGACAAAAGGAAAACTTGTTGAAGGCTATGGTTTATCGGAAGCTTCTCCTGTCACTCATGCCAATTTCCTGTGGGACGTTGAAAGAGTAAAACGGAGTATTGGTGTCCCATATCCTGATACAGATGTGGAAGTCCTTTCAATTGATACGAATGAACCAGTGCCAATAGGTCAAATCGGTGAACTTGTCATCAAAGGACCGCAAATTATGAAAGGTTACTGGAACCGGCCGGAGGAAACTGCTGAGGTTATAAAAGACGGCTGGCTATATACTGGCGACCTAGGCTATATGGATGAAAAGGGCTACTTTTATATTGAGGACAGGAAGAAGGACATGATTATCGCCGGGGGCTATAATATTTACCCAAGAGAAATTGAGGAAGTACTATATCAACATCCGGATGTACTTGAAGCGGTTGTTGCAGGAATTCCTGATTCGTACCGAGGTGAAACAGTTAAAGCCTATATGGTTCTAAAAGAGGGTTCCACTGTTACAGCCGAGGAAATGAACAAATATGCCCGGAAGTATTTAGCGGCATATAAAGCCCCAAGGCTGTATGAATTTAGGAGTGAACTGCCGAAGACCGCAGTAGGTAAAATATTACGGAGAATGCTTGTAGAGGAAGAAAAACAAAAATTAGAGGAAGAAGGCAAAAAACACGCCTAACATCCTCGTTTATGACCAGCTCTTTTTTTGAATGGACAGGCTTGTCTTTTTGAAATAAGATAAAAGCACAGCTAGTATTTCTTGACAGAAATACATATAAAAATTATTATTTAAATATGAATGATGATTCATTCATATTTTTCTTTTTTTGTAAAGGACGGATAAATATGAAAAAAAACAAGCCGAAGTATATGCAAATAATTGATGCTGCTGTTATTGTTATTGCTGAAAACGGTTACCATCATGCGCAGGTATCAAAAATTGCCAAACAGGCGGGAGTAGCTGACGGCACCATTTATCTGTATTTTAAAAACAAAGAAGACATTCTGATCTCCCTCTTTGAAGAAAAAATGGGAACATTTGTTGAAGAAATTGATGAAATGATAGCAGGAAAAGGGACGGCGGCGGAGAAATTATTAATGATGACTGAAGCACATTTCAAAATGCTCTCAGATAACCATCATCTTGCCATTGTTACACAGCTGGAATTGCGTCAATCCAATAAGGATTTGCGTTTAAGAATAAATAATGTCCTAAAAGGATATTTACAGGTTATTGATAAAGTTTTAATAGAAGGTAAAGAATCAGGAGAATTTTCAAGCGACCTTGATATTCGTCTTGCCCGGCAAATGTTTTTCGGTACCATTGATGAAACCGCTACATCGTGGGTGATGAATGAGGAAAAGTATGATTTGTTAGCATTGGCTTCCCCTGTTCATCGTCTATTAATCAATGGATTCGGGGGCCGTTAATAAATAAGGATGGGGGAAATATATTGGAGTATTTAAGATGGTCTAAAGAAAACGATATTGCCACTATTACCATTCAGCGTCCTCCGGCAAATGCCCTTTCTCAGGGCTTGTTAAGGGAATTGTCAGCCGTGCTGGATGAAATCGAACCAAACCGTGAAATAAGAGTTATTGTTATTCATGGGGAGGGGCGTTTTTTCTCAGCAGGTGCTGATATTAAAGAATTTACTACCGTCAGAACTTCAGAAGGCTTTGCGCATCTTGGCAAATTCGGACAGGATTTATTTGATCGGATGGAAAAGTTTCCAAAACCGATTATTGCGGCAATTCATGGGGCGGCACTTGGCGGCGGCCTTGAACTTGCGATGGCCTGCCACATCCGCTATGTAAGTGAAACAGCGAAACTCGGCCTCCCTGAACTGCAGCTTGGTTTAATTCCAGGCTTTGCCGGCACACAGCGTCTGCCGAAATATGTGGGTGCTGCCAGAGCAGCAGAAATGTTGTTTACATCTGAGCCAATCACGGGGATGGAAGCTGTGCAATACGGCTTAGCCAATCGTGCTTTCCCGGAAAATGAAGTCCTGGAACGAGCCTATATACTTGCTGGGAAAATTGCCAAGAAAAGCCCTGTTTCTATCAAAGCAGCAATTAAACTTTTAAACTATGCGAAAACTGAAGAGTTCTATGAAGGATCGAAAAAAGAGGCAGAGCTATTTGGCGAGGTATTTGTTTCCCATGATGCTAAAGAAGGAATTCAGGCTTTTATCGAAAAAAGAGAGCCGCATTTCAAAGGGGAATAAATTTCTTAAGCAGGAAAACTGCTTGGAATGTGGTGCATGAAATTTTTTTCCGTTAAATTTTCTTAATCTTTAGAACCAAATAAAATATTTGAAATTTCTTAGGAGGAAACCTTATATCATGAACATTTACGTATTGATGAAAAGAACCTTTGATACTGAAGAAAAAATCACTATTTCCGGCGGAAAAATCAATGAGGACGGCGCTGAATTTATCATCAATCCATATGACGAATACGCGATTGAAGAAGCCATCCAAGTCCGCGATGCCAATGGCGGGGAAGTAACCGTTATTTCCGTTGGCAATGAAGAAACAGAAAAGCAGCTTCGGACAGCGCTTGCCATGGGAGCCGATAAAGCTGTTTTGATCAATACTGAAGATGATGTTGAAAATGGCGACCAATTTACGACAGCGAAAATTTTAGCTGAATTCTTAAAGGATAAAGATGCAGATTTAATTCTTGGGGGAAATGTGGCGATTGATGGTGGTTCTGGTCAGGTTGGGCCGCGTGTGGCAGAACTTTTAAATATTCCTTATGTCACTACCATCACCAAGCTTGAAATTGATGGTGCCAATGTAATCGTTACCCGCGATGTGGAAGGAGATTCCGAAATTATCGAAACAAGTCTGCCGCTGCTGGTAACGGCACAGCAAGGGTTAAACGAACCGCGCTATCCTTCGCTGCCTGGAATTATGAAAGCGAAGAAGAAGCCGCTTGAGGAATTGGAATTAGATGACCTTGATCTTGAGGAAGATGATGTCGAAGCAAAAACCAAGACAATTGAAATTTATATGCCGCCTAAAAAAGAAGCAGGCAAGGTTTTATCCGGTGATTTAAATGATCAAGTGAAAGAACTTGTCCATCTTCTTCATTCCGAAGCAAAAGTAGTATAAGCAAATTTTTAAAAATTGTTTTCAGGGGGTAAACATATATGTCAAGAAAAGTATTAGTATTGGGAGAAGTTCGTGACGGGTCTTTACGTAATGTTTCATTTGAAGCAATTGCCGCAGCAAAAACGATTGCTGAAGGCGGGGAAGTAATCGGTGTATTGGCTGGCGATGCAGTAAGCGCTTTAGGAGCAGAACTTGTGCAATACGGTGCCGACCGTGTGATTGTGGTGGAAGATGAAAAATTGAAGCAATATACATCAGACGGTTTTTCACAGGCATTGCTAGCTGTCATTGAACATGAAAAACCGGAAGGACTTGTTTTTGGCCATACAGCACTTGGAAAAGACTTATCGCCAAGAATTGCTGGCAAACTTTCTTCAGGGCTGATTTCTGACGCTACCGCTGTTGAAGCAGCAGGCGGCAATATTGTTTTCACGAGACCTATCTATTCCGGTAAAGCCTTTGAAAAGAAAATTGTCACAGACGGCTTGATTTTTGCTACAGTACGTCCAAATAACATTGCAACTCTTACAAAAGATGAGAGCAGAACCGGTGAAATCAGTTCTCTTTCAGTTGACATCAAAGACCTTCGCGCCATTATTAAAGAAGTGGTAAGAAAAACCACTGAAGGTGTTGACCTATCTGAAGCTAAAGTAGTGATTTCCGGCGGCCGCGGTGTGAAAAGTGCAGAAGGCTTTAAATCATTAAAGGAATTAGCCGATGTATTAGGCGGTGCAGTCGGTGCATCGCGGGGTGCCTGTGATGCCGAATATTGCGATTACTCTTTGCAAATCGGACAAACCGGTAAAGTGGTAACACCTGATCTTTACATTGCTTGTGGAATTTCCGGTGCGATTCAGCATCTTGCTGGCATGTCAAACTCGAAAATCATTGTCGCGATTAATAAAGATCCGGAAGCCAATATCTTTAAGGTTGCTGATTACGGAATCGTTGGGGACTTGTTCGAAGTTGTTCCACTTTTAACTGAGGAGTTTAAAAAGCTAAAAGTTCATTCATAATAAGTAATGCGGAGGCGAGCGGAATGTTCCGCTCGTTTTTATTTGCGACTTTCCATAGTATACTTTAGGTTATTTTTTGAGTATAAGCTGCAAACAAATTATTAGCCTGATTTGGCAAACAATGCTATACTTTCCGTAGTATTTAGTATTTAATAGGAGGACATAAGAAATGGCTATATCACATCTTACAGATCAAAACTTTACTGCTGAAACAGGTTCAGGCCTTGTGCTTGTGGATTTTTGGGCACCTTGGTGCGGACCTTGTAAAATGATTGCTCCAGTGCTTGAGGAACTCGATGCGGAAATGGGAGATAAAGTAAAAATCACTAAGCTTGATGTGGATGATAATCCGCAGACTGCTGCTAATTTCGGAGTTATGAGCATCCCAACACTGTTGGTATTTAAAAATGGCGAAGTTGTAGATAAAGTTGTCGGCTTTCAGCCAAAAGAGGCATTAGCTGGTGTGTTAGAAAGACACGTATAATTTTCATAAAATGAAGAAAACCTTAGCCGGAAAACCTTCTGGTTAAGGTTTTTTATTTTACAAAAATCTTCTGCTTTCTTTCATAGTCAGTTTGCTTTAAAATTTGTCTATGTTAATGTTCATTGTTGTTATTGCTATGTTGATTGGAGCGGAAGGCGCGAGACTCCAGCGGGAGTACGGGACAGGGGAGACCCCGCAGGCGCTTCAGCTCCGAGGAGGCTCCCCGAACCGCCCGCGGAAAGCGAAGCGCCTGAAGCGGAAATCAACA
>CAYNUT010000058.1:0-20746 GCA_964400595.1 uncultured Neobacillus sp.
AACGAATTATTATTGTTTGTTGACGTTTTTGTTTGTTTAGTTTTCAAAGATCAATAGCTTAATATCTACTAATCTATTGATTAGCGACATTTATTATCTTACCATAATTACCTTTGAGTGTCAACTTATCCGAAAGAATCTTAACTAATTTATGTCGATTAATTAAAACATTTCACCGCAGCGACATTGATTATTTTACTCCCCCCATCCCCTAACAGTCAATATCATTTTTACAATTTTTTTATATTAAACTTTTTTTCATATCTTTTTAAAAAGAATAATGATTTCCTTTTCTGGAAAGGACCGTTTTTGTCACAAAATCTTCGCTGGTCAACACAGGTTTTAGCTCTTAAACTACAACTTGTATATATTGGAACAACCACTAAAAGATTTATACATATTGAGGTGCTGCAAAAATGAAAAAAACGGTTGGACAAACCATACTAATAACCATTTTTACTATATCGATGGCCTACTCATTGAATACCTTTTTAATTCCACATAATGTCCTAACCGGTGGAATCGCCGGACTCGCCATAATCATGAATCATTTTATTAGCATTAATACCGGATGGATTATTCTTGCGATTAATATCCCGCTTATTATCCTGGGTTATATGCATTTAGGAAAAAAGTTTATGTTTTTAACCGTTTATTCGGTCATTCTTCTTTCTGTTTCAATGAAAATAATCCCAATTCATGCCTTTAGCGATGACATTTTACTTTCAAGTGTCTTTGGAGGAGTGATTTTTGGCTTTAGCGTGGGCGCTAATTTTCGGGTTGGCGGTTCTGCTGGCGGAGTGGACATTATTAGTTTAATTTTAGCAAAGAAAAAGGATTGGTCAGTCGGGTACATCATGACTTGTTTAAATTTCGCTATCGTCATCTTATCTACATTAGTGTTTGGGGCGGATACGACCCTTTATACTCTATTTGCGATTTTCGCTTCCGGAAAAGCCGTTGATGCCGTCCATACAAATCACACAAAGCTTACGGTTACTATTGTTACAGACAAATGGAAAGAAGTAAGTGAAGCCCTAATTAATTTGCATGTACGAGGCATTACCATGACTGATGCTGAGGGAGTTTATTCCCACCAGCATAAAAAGGTTTTAACAACAGTCATTACAAAATATGAGTTAGCTGAAACAAAAGAGACAATACAAAAAAAGGATCCTACTGCTTTCGTCCATATTACAAGAGCTATAGAAGTTATGGGGAGGTTCCGTAGGGATTAAGAAGCAGGAAGGTGATCCAGAAATTTTTTCTTCAATAAAAAAAGGGTTTAGACCCTTTTTTTATTGGTTAAAATATTTTTGTCATGTTTTCTTAAGAAAAAGGAGATGGTTTTGTGGGGTTGTATATATATAGGAAAGATGATGAAAATAGTTTAGTCAATCCTGTTGAGCTGGAACAGTTGGATAACAACATTAATAGTGAAAGATCACCAGAATTTGATGAGATGGGAACTGCCTTGAATGAAATGTAAACAATCGAAAAAGGCCCTTTGCAGTAAGAGTATATTTCTCTCCGCGCAAAGGGTCTTTTTATTTTTTAATTGCTTTTATGAGGATTGCCTCTCCAAGAAAAGATATTACTTGATCATTCTCAATAATGATGCGGAATTTTGCTTTTATTTTGGGAGAAGAAGAAAGAATGTATCGTGATAATTTATCTTTCTCTTCCGTGGATAAGTTCATGCGATTACACCATGATTCAAATTGAAAATTCTTTTCGAATCTATGCCATTCGATTGTCTCAAATCCAATAAGTTCAAGCATTCGAAGCCACTCGGTTTTTTTTAATGCACGGAAATGGCTGAAATCCCGCCATTTTTCAATCGTATTATAGAATTGATCGAATTCATCCACTTCTGGTGAAACATTATCATCCAGCAAAAAATATCCATCACTTCTTAATACACGGTATACTTCATTAATGAATGCATTAACGTTTGGAAAATGATGCGGAGCAATCCGGCATGTTACTAAATCAAAGGATTCATCTTGAAATGGAAGATTTTCTGCATCTGCTAAGAAAAATTCAACATTCATATGGCCATTTTTGCGTATAAACTTTTCTGCTGCGTTCAGCATCTCTGGTGTCATATCCACTGCTGTTACCTTTTTTACGAAGGGAGCAAAAGCATTTGCCGTATGCCCTCCCCCAGTTGCGATATCTAAAATTTCTTCCACACCGTGAAGGGTGACCAAATCTAGTAATTTCTGCAGGTCTTTCCCCTTTTTATGGATTGAGCTGCTGACATAGGAAGCTGCGCTCTTGCCAAACTGTTCCGTCACATCTTTTTTATTATCCATTCTGCCATCCCCATCTCCTCAATATAAATTAACTATATAGCAGATGAGTCATAAAGAAAATTAGAGGATTTTTATGTTTTATCATAAGAAAAAATTATGATTATTCAATTTCTAAGACAACAGGGCAATGATCGCTCCCCATAACATTCCAATGAATATCAGCCTTTTTTAATCGTTTCCGCAATAGCTCCGAAGCGACAAAATAGTCAATCCGCCAGCCAATATTCCGCTCCCGGACCTTATTCATATAGGACCACCAAGTGTAAGCACCTTCTTGATTCGGATAAAAATGGCGGTAGCTGTCCACAAAACCCGACTCTAATAATGCCTTCATTTTCCCACGTTCCTCATCGGTAAAGCCTGAGTTGCCAATATTGGATTTTGGATTTTTTAAGTCAATTTCCTGATGGGCAACGTTCAAATCCCCGCAAAGAATTACAGGCTTCACTGCATCTAAATCTTTCAAATGCATTAAAATCTGATCCTCCCATTCAAGCCTGTAGGTGAGTCTTGCTAAATCCCTTTGTGAATTAGGTGTATACACATTCACAAGGAAAAAGTCGTCAAATTCCAAGGTAAGGATTCTTCCTTCGTTTTCCGATTCATCCGTTCCCAGACCATAACGGACGGAAAGTGGTTCTGCTTTCGTAAATACAGCCGTTCCCGAATACCCTTTTTTTACAGCATAATTCCAATATTGATGATATCCATCCAAATCCAGCTGAATTTGCCCCTCTTGTAATTTCGTTTCTTGAATACAAAAAATATCGGCATCCACTTCGTGAAAGTACTCTAAAAAACCTTTTTTCACACATGCCCGGAGGCCGTTAACATTCCATGAAATAAGCTTCATTTATTCAACCCCTATACCCTGCTGGCTTAATGTATATAACATGAAAAATTGTAACAGCTTGGGACGAGCATGGAAAGTAATTCGTGTTGAATGGTAAAATATTCGGACCCCAAAAGATCCATTATTTGCTCAAAAAAAGAGGCAGCTCTCCGCTGCCTTCCTTAAGGAACTAAATTCTGTTTGATTAATTTTTCTCCAAAAAGCTCCGAGGCCGGAACAATTTTGATATTACGCCTTTCAAATTCATCTATTGATTGGAAAATTCCAACCGAGCAAACCTTGCCCGTGACACCCACATGGCCGATGGCAATTCCTTTTCCATTAATCTCCGTTACTTTAGCGAGCCTTACCATCTGTTTTCTTACATAGGATGAAGTGGAAATATCATCAAGAAATACATCTCTTTTTAGAATCGGCACTCCTAACTCTTTTGCAATTATAGGAAATTTCGATTTTGGGCTGGTGCCGCTGTCAATGATAAATAGTTTATATTCCTTTGCTACTTCGACAATAGCCCGGACGGTTTCTTCGTTTTCAACGGCCAGTGATCCCATATGGTTATTTATACCCTTGGCATAGGGTACACTCCGAATCGCATCCCTTACCCGCTTCCGCACCTCTTCCGGGGAAAGATCAACTGTGATGGGTTTAGGACCGAGCCAAGATCTTTTACCCCGCTTCGGCTCCATAGGCAAATGGATCATCACTTCAAAGCCATTTTTATGTGCCCATTCTGCATGTGCTTTCGAGTTTTCGGTAAATGGCATAACGGCGGCTGTAATCTTAATATCACCTTCCAAGAAATCACGGACCCCGCCGGTCCCGCCGCCAAAATCATCAATGATGATGGCCGCCTTCAGTTCTTTTGTTCCAGATTCTTCAGCTGAAGCAAGCGTTTGAAATGGAAAAAATAACATTTGGAGAAGCAGTATAATTAACTTTTTCATTCTAACACCCCAAAGTTAAGACTTTGAGGTTAATTTACCCTGCAAGGTTAATTACATTCTCATCGAAGCAAAACAAAAGAGAGCTAAAATAGCTCTCCTTGAAATTATTCTTCGTCATAAACCTTTACTTCCACCATCTTGTCGCCATTTCTCATTCCGATAGCAGCATCCAGACCGGATGTCACTTGGCCAAAAACAGTGTGAACGCCGTTTAAATGATACTGTGTTTCATGAACAATGAAAAATTGGCTGCCCCCTGTATCTCTGCCGGCATGGGCCATGGATAAGGCTCCTGGAATATGCCTATGCGGATTTCCTTCTGTTTCACATTTAATAGTGTAGCCTGGACCACCGGTTCCTGTTCCATTTGGACAGCCCCCTTGGCTGACGAAGCCAGGAATTACACGGTGAAATGTTAATCCATTATAAAATCCTTTATTAGCCAAAGTTTCAAAGTTCTCTACAGTCCCCGGCGCTTCATTCGGAAACAAATCAAACTCGATTTTTTCACCAGTTTCCATTAATATGTAACCTTTTTTAGCCATTTCAAACACTCCTCTATGTAAAAATCATTATTATCATACACTTTTCAATAAAGAAAAGAAAGCTTTGCACTTATGACCATTTATTTTTTCACTACATGTGTAGTAAAATATATGTACCCCTTCCGAACATTTCGCTTGTTGCGGGACACTTAACCACTGTACGGACGGAAGGGGCTGATGTCAATAAACTGACATCACGAAAGCCGGGACAACTGTCTCGGCTTTTTGTTTATCTTGAGGGTCTTTTTCCCATCCAATGATAAAAAGTTGCAATCAGACTTAAAAAAAGGATGTAACCAAAAAAAGTATAAAGATGATGCCATTTGTCAGAATGGGTGAAAAAACCAAGCTTTTCCGCCAATTTTTCCAGGATGGGCATCAGGAGGCTGATTAATAAAACAATGCCGGTCCGGCCCCATATATGCACCCATGAAAGATAATAGAGAAAAAACATGACAAAACAAGGAAGAATAAACAAGGTAAAGGTAATATTAATCGAAAAAATCCCCGGCAGCGGTCTTTGCGGGAACAGATAAAGACCTTTCCCGACAAAATAAAGATCTAAATAAGTCCCAAGTAAGGCTGCAAGCACAGCTGCTGCTATGGAATTTTTATTCCAAAAAGTTAATCGTCTTTTTTGCAAGGGCAGCGATTTCGAGTCGTTCAAGTGTTTTACAGTATTCATTCCAAATCTCCCCATCTATTATTTCATGGCTAACTTCCAAGTAATCCACAATCCGAAGATCTTCAAACCAATCCCCTTTTTCCGCCTGCTCCTGGCTGACATTTTTCCAGGCATTTTCAAGGCTTGGGCTGTAAATCCTTCTCGCTCCCTTCCTAAGCCTGCAGGATTTTAAACGGATCGGGTAATTGAAGCCGGGAATTCCTTCATTGACATTATTGAAAATATGAGGCCAGTAATCTTTTCTTGAACCAGTATGCGGGTTGCGTTTTGCCCACTCCAGAATCTGTTTATAAAAATCTTGATTTCGAAAAAGGACAGAATATAACCTTTTTCCAAGTAAAATTCTTTCATGCAGGGATTCAAACTGATGCACGGTCTGCCCTTTCAACTTTCCGCCGGCATATGGAAAAAGAATATGATTGAAAGATAATAGATCTTGAAGGAAAAATTCAAATTTATTTAATACTTCCTTCTTATATTGGGAGTTTTGGATGACTCTTTTTTCCAGATAGCTTTGTTCATTAACAACAAGGGCGATACAATGAATATAGGTGTCATGAGTTTTCCAAAAATGATTCCAAATAGTTTCCATAAAGATGGAAACATTTAAATCGGACAATAAATAAAAAAGTGGTTTATTGAACTTTAAGCTTTCCTCATAAAGTAGGAATTGGGGGTAGACATCTTGAAAAATCAGCCAGTTGCCCCTCTCTAGAAAGTTGAAAAAGGAATTCTGCTCCTTTTTTGAAAGCAGCCGGGTAAGGAAATCCCCCTTTAAATCAGTCATATTCCAACCGCCGTTCCTTGACACCATATGTCCCAAAAAAGCCCAGTGAATTTCCGGGTGCCGCAGGTAAAAATCAAGATAGGCCCTCGTTCGTGTTATGTTGTTTACATTACGCACCTCTGTTTCATTCCTTATTTTTTTCAGTATTTTTTGATCGGTCAACGTTAATTGGCTGGAAGAAGGAACTGAATTTTTACTTTTCTGCTTTAATTCAACCTTTATGCTCTCCAGTGGTGTTTCCGAATTATTTCTCGCAAAAAAAATGGCAGATTCCCTCCCTTGCGAATTCTCCTAAACAATAGAGAATATGTATAGCCTAAGAATATTTTTGGGGAGAGGAATGTTGGCTGCCATGACAGATGTTAAAAAAGGCTTGGAGTGGATTATTGAAACATTGAGAAAGGATCAATCCCCTGATGGCTCGTGGAATTATCCATTCGATACCGGTATTTCCACAGACGCCTATATGATCATTTTATTACGGACATTAGAGATAAATGATGAAGATTTAATCAGAGATCTTGCGAAAAGGATTGAAAGTAAACAGGAACAAAACGGGGCCTGGAAGCTATTTTATGATGAAGGGGATGGCAACTTAACGGCAACGTTGGAGGCGTATTATGCCCTTTTATTTTCAGGATACTACAATAAAAACGATCCGCGACTCAAGGCAGCGAAACAATTTATTTTAAGGAAAGGCGGACTTAAGCAGGTCAGCACATTTACCAAAATCATGCTGGCTTTAACCGGTCAATACAGGTGGCCATCCATTTCTCCTCTGCCAATCGAGATCATACTGCTGCCGCCGGTATTCCCTATCAATTTCTATTCGTTTTCTTTATTTGGGAGAGCAAACTTGACACCTATCATGATTCTTGCCGCCAAGAGGCTTTCAATTAAAAATCCACAAACACCTGACCTTCAAGATTTGCAAATAAATCGTGTTGAGGATAATTCCTGGATTCGCTCCTCTGAGTTACGCTCCCTGCTTTCTTTTATTGAGGATGGGGTCAAGAGTTTAATGGGGCTACCAGGAGAGCTTCGTCAAAAGGCGATTGAACGCGCAAAAAGGTATATGCTCGACAGGATTGAACCAGATGGAACCTTTTACAGCTATTTCAGCTGTACCTTTTTAATGATCTTTGCCCTGCTTTCATTGGGGTATAAGAAAACTGACCCTGTTATTACAAAAGCGATAGAAGGACTTAAATCGATGCAATGTGTAATTAATAGAATGCCCCATATGCAATATACAACCGCCAATGTGTGGAATACCTCCTTAATTGGCTATGCCCTTCAGTCAGCGGGTGTTTCAACTGAAGACCCAATGGTCGCAAGGGCCAATCAATATCTTTTAAGCCGGCAGCATGATAAATTTGGGGATTGGGTTATTCATAATCCTCATACATTACCGGGAGGCTGGGGCTTTTCAGATATAAATACGATAGTTCCTGATGTGGACGACACGACCGCTTCACTTCGTTCGATTGCAAGAATCGCACGAGAAAATTCTTCTGCATGGGAACGCGGAATTAACTGGGCCATGTCGATGCAAAATCATGATGGCGGCTGGCCAGCGTTTGAAAGAAACACAGATTCTAAGATATTTGAATTTCTGCCGATTGAGAAAGGAGAATTTTTGCTAATTGACCCTACCTGCGCAGACCTCACAGGAAGGGCGTTGGAGTTTTTTGGTAATTTCACAAATCTCCCCAAATCTCATACCGTTATAAAAAAAGGAATCAATTGGCTTTTAAAGGATCAAAAGGGGGACGGCTCTTGGTATGGACGCTGGGGAATCTGCTATTTGTATGGGACTTGGGCCGCCGTCACCGGTCTTTTAGCAGGAGGTGTTTCACGGAGTAATCCAAGCATTCAAAAAGCCCTCCAATTTTTACGTCACACGCAAAATCATGATGGCGGCTGGGGTGAATCATGCCAAAGTGACATCCAAAATACTTATGTTCCACTGGGTGAAAGTACGCTGACACACACTGCTTGGGCGCTTGATAGTCTCATTTCTGCTTCTAAAAAACCATCAGAAGAAATCCGCAAAGGGATTGCGTATTTATTAATGTCGCTTGAAAAAGAGGATTGGACCACCGACTACCCAAAAGGGCAGGGAATGGGCGGCGCTTTTTATATACACTACCACAGCTACCGCTATATTTTTCCCCTTCTTGCTTTATCACAGTATCAAAAAAAGTTTGAAATTTCATGAATTGGATGAAACATCGACGGGTTCTCCTTCCGTCGATGCTTTTTCTTCAGAATAGTTCATATAGTCCTTTATATATTTCCACGATTTCTTCCAGCCTCATTCTGACCAGCCCGCTTGAGGATGGGGCGACAAAATCAATGCTGCCAGGCACAACCGGCTCCCCCTGTACACCCCACTGAGCAGATTTACGACCGCTAAATTCTTGATAAACACCTTTCCCGACATAGCAGACCACTTTTGGTTTCAAATTGGCAATCTTCTCTTTTAAAATTTCCCTCCCCTCTATATATTCCTCCTTCATAATTTCATCCGCCGCTTTCGTAGGTCTCTCCACTATATTTGTAATGCCATATTCCAGCTCGAGAAGCACATCATCTTCATGAGCAGCGAATTTTCTTGGTGTAAGTCCCGCATCGTGGAGAATCCGCCAAAAACGATTGTTAGGATTTGCAAAATGATGCCCCGTTTCACTAGAACGAATGCTGGGATTAAAGCCTACAAATAAAATCTTCAAATTTTCCTTCACACGATCACTGACCGGTTTCATGCTTTCGCCTCATTTCACAAAAAAATTTCAGGTTTTTTCATTTTACCATACCACTTTCAGTTTCCTTTCAGAGTGATGGTCTAAACTTCACATTATAAAAAGTAATTAGGAGGAATTCACTTTGATGAAGCTGTGGAGAAAATGGGTGAGCGTACTCGCAGCACTTTTGATCGTATTTTCAATTGGGAAAACCGTGATTGCTGATGATGACGACATCCATGACCAAAAACAAGAATATCATCAGAATGACCATGATGATGACGAAGGAGAATATGAGAATGATGAAGATAATGGGGATTGGATTAGGGGCAATCAGCAAAGTCAGGTTCTTTTATCCCAGCAGGCAGACTATTGGCATATTTGGTCAAGAGAACCGCGCAATAATCCCGATAATCCCCTTCCTATTAACGTCCCGTCAGAATTAAAGGTCATAACTGGTTCTCAAGAAAAAAGTGTTTATTTTATTCCGCAAGAAGGCCAGCTTTTTGTTTCTGCACAAACGATCGCCGATTTGCTTGGAGCAGAACAAACCTTCTACCCCCAAAGTAAGATTTCTGTTCTTTCAAAGAGCGACCGGGAATTAATCGTCAGAGCAGGGTCAAATGCTGTTTATGAAAACCGTATCAAAACACCGATGCCGGTGCAGGCAGCATTCTATGAAAATTCTATTTTTCTTCCCATTTCTGTGGCCGCGAACAGTCTCGGATACAGGGTAACATGGGACTCAGCCAAACAGGCATTAATCCTGCAATCAATTTAATGAAAGGTGATGAAAATGGCCAAATCACAAAAATCAAAATGGATTTTAGGGCTTACCGGGACTGCTTTATCTGCCTTCGTGATCAGCCAGGTTGGGGCGAATCCCGGAAATAACAGTTTTCAGGGTCCACAATCAATTACTACAAAAGCCATGAGCAAAATGGAAAAAGAACTCGTCCAGCTTGATTGGACGAACTTTGAAGTTAATGGAGCCGATGTTTCAGGAGGTGTAGAGCCTAGTGATCGCCAAACACGCAGATCGTAATCTTGTGAAGTTGTCTGCCGTAGAGATGGATAAACTGGACACGTTAACTTTTGAGGCTATGAATACATCTTTTTATTTTGCTGTTATAGAGTGCAGCATTCCAAATTGGAAAGAGGTTATTCAAGGATGGGTGCAATATGTTGACAAAGAATGGTCTCGTTTTGTAGATGATAATGAGCTCGACTTTATAAATCGACTTGAAATTGGGGGAAAATCAAGTGTGACACCTCCCCTCCTCTATGTTCTTTTACGTGCAGAGGAGTACAGAATGAGGACTAACGGGCTTTTTTCACCTTATTTATTGCCGCAGTTAGAGTTTCATGGCTACCAGCACTCTTTCCCTTTCCACTCTAGTAGTCCCATATTCCCTGTCATGCCGCCTGTTTACAAAAATGATTCAGCTCCCTTCATCTTTGATATAAACTTTGGCATCGTTGAAAGAAGAGCAAATGGACAGATTGATCTCGGGGGAATTGGAAAAGGATATGCTGTCCAGGCAGCGGCCAGATGGTTAAAAATGGCTGGAGAAACGAAAGCTGGAATTGTCGATGGAGGCGGCGACATAACTGTCTGGTCAAATGGGGAAAAAGATTGGAAAATCGGAGTCGCTCACCCCTATGAAAAAGAAAAAGAGATTGCCCACTTTTGGATTAAGAATGGCAGCATCGCGACATCGAATATCGTTTATCGCAGCTGGAAACAGGGAAATGAACAAAAACATCATTTATTAAACGGAAAAACAGGTCTTCCGGCTGTAAGCGATCTCATCCAAGCTACTGTAATTACAGAAAACTGTCTGGATGCAGAAGTGATGGCAAAGCTGTGTTTCATGGAGAAAGAGGATTCTTTGAGGAAACTATTAAATGGAATTAATCCAGTTTACTCTCTGCTGCTTGTCAAGGCAGACGGAAAAATAATAAGGGGATTGGAGGAAGAAATGAATGCATGATTTTTTTTCTGCGTGGACATTAATCCGTGCTTCCGGATTTTTGGCCTTCTATTTTATGACTATATCCCTATCATTTGGTTTATTCGGTTCACTTTCAATAATGAAAAAGAAGAAAGGAGTCCTGGTGCAGCTCCACCAGGCAAGCGGCTGGTACGGACTGCTGGTGATTATTTTTCACATGTTGTTAATTTTCCAAGACCAGTATGTCCCTTATTCGCTTGGAGCACTTTTGATCCCGTTTTCATCTGAACATGAACCTATTTTTTCGGCCCTTGGCACCTTTTCGTTTTATTTATTTTTCTTAGTCATTGGCACCTCTGATTTTTTTATAAAGAAATTGGGGATAAAAAACTGGAAAAAGCTTCACCTTGCAGTGATTCCGGCCTGGATTCTTATGTTGATTCACGGACTGGCGGTTGGCACCGATGCATCCGAACCCTGGGCGTTACTAATCTATGCCAGCGGTGTATCATGGATCATTGTACTTGGGTTCATTAGATACATGGAATCCTTCTTGCTAAGGCAATCAACTGACCGCAAAAAAACATTAAATTAAAACGACAGCCCCGTTAGCTGTCGTTTTTAATGTTTCTCGTTAAACATTACCGTAAACTTACTACCATTGCCATTGGTGCTGTCGGCAAAGATTTCGCCCCCATGAGCCTGGACAATTGATTGAGCGATAGACAGCCCCAATCCAGCCCCTCCCTTTTCTCTTGAATCATCAGTTCTGTAAAAACGGTCAAAAATATAGGGGAGATCTTCTGCAGCAATCCCGCAGCCTGTATCTTCTACGGTAAGCATGATTTCGCCCTTCATTACTTTTAAAGTGAGCGATACTCTGCCGGCTCTTGTGTAACGAAAAGCATTATCTAATAATATATACACTAATTGCTGCATTCTTGCTTCATCACAAACAAAATGAATGCCGGGATGAATTTTCTGTTCAAAAAGGATTCCGTTCGTCATTTTTCTTGAAAAGCGTTTATAAATGGAGGTTAATAACTCTGATAAATCAACTTCCCGCCTTACAAGGATTAATTGATTCTTATCACTTCTTGCCAAAACCAGCAAATCATTGACCAATTTGTTCATGAGATGGGCTTCCGCTTTTACATCCAGAAGCACTTCTTGGCCTAAAGAGCTTAAACGGTCTTTTTCTTCCTTCATCAACAAATCTACCGAACTATAAAAGATGCTTAATGGCGTTCTTAATTCATGAGAGGCATCGGAAACAAATTTTTCCTGTTTATGAAAGGCAGTTTTAATTGGCTTCATCGCTTCCCCTGCAAAATAATAGCCCAGCAGAGCGAAAATCATGCTAAAAACGACAGTCAGAACAAATAAAATCCAGGTGATTTTTTGAATAAAATGTTTTTCTGCTGTGATATCCATTCCAATTATGGCAAAACCATAGGCACCAAGAGGTTCTTTTACAAGAAGGATATGTTTTTGCTTCCAATCAATCCTTTTTGGAAAGGTATCTGTCCTTTCAAGCCAGTTTTTCTCGAACCAGCTGTAAAATGATTGGATACTTTCCTCACCATGAACAAACTGTCCTTTTTGATCATATACGTAATAAAATATTGACCGTTTAGGTTCATAATGTAAGCCATGATGTTTTTTCTCAAAAATATGTTCAATAAACTCCCCTTTATCGTCATCAAAATAAACCCTTAATTCATTAATTTCCTTCTGATTCACTTCATCAGAGATGAGAAAATACAGCAGCCCAATAAATGAAATCAATAAAAAAACTAGTGATAGCGTATAGACAATCGTTAATTTGGTTTTTACCTGATTAAACATGGGTGCTTCTCACTCTGTAGCCAATTCCTCGCACATTTTGGATTAAGGATGGTCTTTCTGGTGAATCAATTTTTTTCCGGACTAATTTGACCAGAGCATCCAGGGCGTTATCGGATACATCAGAATCATAGCCCCATAGTTTTTCGAATAAGATTTCTCTTGTCATAATTTGATTATGGTTGCGCATTAATAATTCCAGAAGCTGGTACTCTTTTTTTGTCAACTCAATAATTTTGCCATCGAGGCTTACTTCATGGGTGTTTAAGTTCAGCGAAAAATCATCCAATGTGATTAAGTCTTCGACCGGTTTTTCTTTTCGGCGGCTGATTGCGCGGATCCTTGCCATTAACTCATTAAATTCAAACGGCTTGACAATATAATCATCTGCACCGGAATCAAGTCCATTGATAATATCTTGGTTGGCATCTTTGGCAGTCACAAATAAAATTCCGCTTTGATTCCCTTTCTCCCTCAGCCTTTTGCAGACAGACAGACCGCTTGAACCAGGCAGCATCCAGTCCAAAATAATGATATCGTAATTGGTAAGTCGTGCATTTTCGAAGGCATCGTTCCCATTTTTAACCCAATCTACCAGATGAAATTCGTCTTTTAGCAAGTGGGTCATAAGCTTACCGAGCCGGACATCATCCTCAGCCAGTAAAATATTCACCATCGCCACTCCCATTTCAAAAAATTTACTTTTATTAATATCATAGCAAGTTTTTCTGAAAAAAGAGTGAAAAAATGATGAACATACCCTATTTGGAAGGAATCGACTCAATAACCGCAAAAAAACAGAGCCGATTTCCGGCTCCAAAGGTTTTAATAGGTATTATATACATTTTCACACTCTTCGCCGGTTGGCTGATAAAAACAATGGAGTTTGTACCGTGAAACAAGCGGCTGATCATACCACGTTTGCGGACAATCTCCCTGCGGCCTAAAGTACCATAGACTGTATTTTGCCGGCCAATACCTCTCTCCATTTATTGTTTTCTTTGCCAGCCGTCGTTCCTTTTCCCTTGCTGCCTGATAAAAGTACCCCTTTGTTGTCGCTTCAAATGCATGTGGTTGATAGACCATTTGCGGGATGGTACGAATCCCTTTAAAATCCGAGCAGTTTGCCCGAATCCGATTAATGCCGACATTTCCAACAAGGAGCATTCCTTGTTCTCCTTCTCCTTCAGCCTCTGCCCTAAGTAATCGGGCCATTAAATCAACATCAGATTTTCTTGCCTTTACTACCGCCAAATGTCACACCTCCATCATTGTTGCCTTATATCATATTCTTAAAGACGCGAGTGTTGACATCGTTTTGTCATTTCAGACATGCGGTGTTTCCATTTGGCCCATCGAAAACATTTCGGCACCGTTTTCAATGCGTTTTGTTTCCTATAAGCCTTAATTATATTCCATTTTCTCTCTCGCCCAATCAAAATTCCCGTTGAAAAAGTGAAGGGTTCCACCCTGAAGCCAATATATTTTCGTAAATAGCTTATTTAGAAAATAGCGGTCATGTGAAACGGCAAGAATGGTGCCATTAAATTGTTCTAGCGCTTCCTCCAAAACCTCGCAGGATTCAATATCCAAATGATTGGTAGGTTCATCCAATATGAGGAGATTAATATCCTGATACATAAGCTGCGCAAGCCTCAGACGCATCCTTTCCCCGCCGCTTAGCTGCTTCACCTTTCGGTACACAGCCGGTCCGTAAAATAAAAATCGGGCTAAAATATGGCGCGCCTCCCCTTCATGGACGGAAACCTCAGAACGGAACACGTCAATTAACTGCTCATCCCCAATTTCCTGAAAGACGTGCTGTGATAAATAGCCGATTTTTACATTGCTGCCGACCTTTACATTCCCGCTATCAGCTTCACTTTCCTGAAAAAGCAATTTTAAAAGTGTCGACTTTCCAGTGCCATTTTCTCCTACAATGGCAGTCCGATCCTTATACTGAACGTGCATGTTAACATTGGCAAAGAGCTTCCTGCTGCCGAAGCCTTTAGCCACATCTTCCAGGACAATGACATCTTTTCCGCTGCGGTCATTTGCTTCAAAATCAATCGCCATTTTCTTAACATCCAATTTGGGGCGCTCCAGCTTTTCCATCCGGTCAAGTGCCCGCTGCATATTGGATGCTCGTTTATGGAGGCCGGCACTCGGCGGATTTGAGCGGTTAGCCCAGTCGCGCAGCCGTTTGATCGCTTCCTTCATTTTTTTGATTTTCCGCTGCTGTTCCTGATACTGCTGGAACTCCCTTAACAACCGTTCTTCTCTCTCATTTACATAACCACTATAATTCGTATGATATAAATCGATTTCTCCTTCCTCCATCTCCAGGACCTCATTAACGACTTCGTCTAAAAAATAACGATCATGGGAAATCAGGATAACGGTTCCACGATAGTCCTTTAGAAAGGAGCCAAGCCATTCAATTGCCTTCAAATCCAGATGATTCGTCGGCTCATCGAGCAAAAGCAAATCAGGATTTTTCAACAAACTCAGCCCAAGGCCGACTTTTGTCTTCTCACCTCCGCTTAATGAAGGAAATGATTTATCAAGTAAATCACATATATTTAAACCATTGGCGATTCGGTCCAATTGGGAGTCCATTTCGTAACCGCCATTTACCATAAATTCATCCTGAAGCATCCCGTATTGATCCATCAGTTTTTGAAGATTGCCTGGAGCAATTTCTTTGCCCATCTCTATTTCAAGACTTCTTAGCTTTGATTCTGCTTCAGTCAAATCTTCAAAGGCAGTTTTAAGAACGTCTTTTACAATAAGGTTGTTAAAATCAGGAATCTGGGATAGGTAACCTATTTTCAAACCCTTTTTCCAATGAATAACTCCTTCATCCACCGTATCATGATTGGCCAGTAACCGCAGCAAGGTTGTCTTGCCGCTGCCATTTCGCCCAACAAGTCCAATTCGGCTCCCTCCCAGCACTTCAAAGCTTAGGTCTTTAAAAATCAAATTGCCGCCTAAAGATTTCGCTATATGATTAACACTGCAAATTAACATGTTCATTCTCCTTTTTTATAAGAATTCGATGAACACATCTAATAAAAAAGCTGCAGGCATCAATAACCCGCAGCAAATAAGAGGCATGAAAAAAGAGTGCATGCGAAGCACTCTCCCATTACCTGGTTATAGTGGGTAAGAGATGTGTTATCGTTCTAAATTCACTATGCAGTTTCGAAAAAAGGGCAGACTCTCCCCTTTGAAAACTGCTTCATGAAAAATTGCACGATAAATATTAAGGGCTTCAAGCCATGGTAAGCGTGCAATATTAGAACTAAACATCTCTTCCCCACCTCCGTTTCTAATCAAGATATTTCCATTTTAAATTTTTCCAGTTAAATATGCAAGCCTAATTATCCATTTTTAACATGAAGTTAATGTAAATACTTCTTTCGTGAACCATATTTTCTTCGAAAAACAAATCTCCTTACATTATCATCCTTTAAATTCTCATCTCGGATTAAGAACAATAAGGATTGGAATTCTGGATACTTTTCCTTGACAAAAAGGGCGAACTCCTTCCGTCCGCCCTTTAATTTCATCTTAAACTCCTCATTATTTATTATTTCTTCAAGCTGATTTTCATAATAGGCCTTAGTGTCTTCCCACTTTTCAAGCCGCTTTTCCAATATGTCCCTGGCAAACTCAGGCAGCATTTCAATTACCTGTTCAATGTATCCTTCTGACCACATCAGCATTTTATCCTTCTCTGTGAGTTCAAGCACCATGTTCATCAGCTCAATGTCATCTACGTCTCCGCTTACTACATATTTTCCGACCCGGTTCATTCGTATCACCTCGTAAACTTCAATTTATTAGGTGATACTTTCCCACAAATTACTCACTTCTATTAGCAGAAAGCTTCGCTTTTAAGGTGATTATTTTACCATCACGGTTAACCTCAAACTTAATTTCATCACCTACTTTAACCTTGGTGTAAAGATATTTTCTTAATTCTGAGGAATTTGCAACTGCCGTTCCGTTCATCGAAACAATCACATCTTTTGGCTGGAACCCTGCTTTAGATGCAGCGGAATTAGGGTCAATATTCATAACCAAAACACCCTTTGTTACATTGCTTGGAAGCTGCGGCCAGTATGCCTGAGGGACCTCGTCTAAATCAGCCATCCCAACGCCGAGATATGGACGGTCTACTTTTCCATCTTTAATCAACTGATTGACAATCGGTATAAGGTCATTACTTGGAATCGCAAATCCGAGTCCCTCAACACCGCTCTCTGCAATTTTCATACTGTTGATGCCGACCACCTGTCCTTGCGGATTGATGAGTGCACCTCCGCTGTTTCCTGGGTTGATAGCCGCATCTGTTTGGATGACGTTTGTTTCCCAGCTTCCAGCAGACGTGGAAGTAGAAATGCTTCGATTTGTTGCACTGACGATTCCCTGTGTAACAGTCCTTGAAAGATCAAGCCCGAGCGGGTTCCCAATAGCATACACCTGGTCCCCTGGGCGAAGGGAGCTTGAATCACCGAACTCAGCGGTTGAAGTCACATACTTCGCATCAATTTTTAATACAGCTAGGTCTGTCAGAGCATCCGTTCCAACGACTTCCGCTGTCGTTTTCTGCCCGTCATACAATGAAATTTCAAGTTTTGAAGCCCCTTCTACTACATGATTATTGGTCACAATATAAGCTTCGTTTCCAGTTTTTTGAAAAATTACCCCTGAGCCTGAACCGCTTTCGACACTTTGTGAAGAAGTTGAATTGCCAAAGTAGTCAACATTTTGACGCTGCTGAAAATTTTCGATTCCGACAATTGCTTTAGATACTTTATCAACTGTGTCAGCAATAGAAGTCGAGGATGCGCCAGTCTGTTGTGCAGAAACAGGCTTGACATTCGTGACGCTGCCCGATGTTTGGGCTTGATTTTCTGCAGGTTGATTCAAATTTTGAAAATAATCGGTATGCGGCAGGACCGCTAAAGTCAATACTGATCCAACTACCCCTGCTGCCACGGTGGAGGCAAATCCTTTCATATTCCATTTCTTGTTATTTTTCTTCTCCGCATGTATGGAACGGGTTTGGTCCGCCACAGGCGGCATACCTGCTGACATTTGTTTTTGGCCCAACCGCTCCTCCTGATCCTGTTTTGGAGGGATACCACTTGCATTTACATTAATCGAAGCATCAACTGCCTGGAAATTTTCCTCCTGATATAAGTCATCTGCTGCATTCAAGGCAGTTTCATTTTCATTCATATGTTCATTCATCATAGATGGATTTGGATTAATTTTTTCATGCTCATTTTCATTATTAAATTCCATTTTCAATCAAACTCCTTTAAGCTTGTTCTTAATTCCATGCTTTTAATTTACATGATAAATCTTAAGAAATTATTAACAAACTTTTAAAGAGATTTGAAAAATAAGAAAAAGATTTAGGAAAAAGAGTCTAAATGCAAAAAAGCCGCAGGATGATTCTGCAGCTTCTGTCGATGGTTCGTTATTTTGGGAAACGAATGACAAATTTCGTTCCCTTGCCTTTTTCACTTAAAACATTTATATCACCATTATGAAGCATTACCAGCTGCTTCACGATGGAAAGTCCGAGGCCAAATTCTCCATAGGGATTGCTTGTACGGGAAATATCGGCCTTATAAAAGCGATGCCAAATATTTTCGACTTCACCAGGTGCGATACCTGCTCCGGTGTCTTCCACTTCAATAATAGCAGCGGGGCCTTCCTCCCTGCCTCTAAGCCAGATTGTACCGTCAGTGGTAAATTGAAGGCTGTTTTTCGTGATATTAATTAATATTTGCAGGAGCCGGTCATAATCAGCGTTAATGAAAACGTCTGGTTCGGCTTCCACAATAATGCGATTATTCTTCTCTTCCGCCTGAAAGCTCAATTGCTCTTGAATGATTTCCAGAATCTCCAACAGCTGAATATCTTCGCGGTATAATTTAACCTGGTTGGAACGGATTTTGTCATAGTCAAGGTTTTCATTCACAAGCCGGATTAATCTTTTTGCCTCCTGGCTTACGAGGTTGATCCCCCGCTCCTTATCCCCCTCGGAGATCATATTATTTTTCAAGCCTTCAATCACACCGCTAATTGTGGTCAGCGGCGTCCTCAGCTCGTGGGAAACGTCAGACATAAATTGGCGCCGTCGATTTTCCAGGCTTTCAATTTCCTCCATCGAGGCATTGATCTTATTTACCATGTTATTAAAATCATTAGCTAGCTCGCCAATTTCATCAAAATTAGATGATTCAACATTTATACTATAATTCCCTGCAGATACCAGTGACGTTGCATCCCGGAGGCGCCTGATCCGTTTCACATGGATTCTTGATAAATACCAGCTTTGTAAAAAGGCAACAGCAAAAGCAATAATAATTGTAAATAATAAGAACTTATTAATTTGCTGAATCATAGCACTTGATCCGCTGATAGGCGATGTTAAAAGTACACCGCCAATAAATCTGCCATCATCGATATAGGGCAGGACGACAAAGGTAACTCCTTCTTGTCCAAATCTTTTGTAATCACTTTGGACAATTAATGTCTGGCCCTTCGTAATTTTATCCCATTCCGTTCGTGATAAACCATTAATGGCTGGGCCATTTTTGCTTACCATATATAGTTTGCCTTCTTGATCAAACATACTAAAGCTCATTTTTCTTGAGGCAAGGACATTACTGTATTGATTGACAATCTTGTTGGTGGCAAACGGATTTTCCTTAATATCTGTCAAAATTGCCTTACCGTAAGAAATTAGCTCATCCGATTTATTTTTATAAACCAGGTCTTCCACATAATGGGCAAATAAGAGGCTTAACAGCAAAAAGGCAACGATGATAATACTGATATGACTAAAAAACTGCTGGTAAAAATACCTAAACTTCATCGATTTTGAGTGAGTCATCAAACTTATAACCTACTCCCCATACAGTATGGAAAAAAGGCCGTTCATGGATTTCCACTTTTTTGCGCAGCCGTTTAATATGAACATCAACGGTTCTTTCATCACCATAAAACTGATAACCCCAAACCCTTTCAAGCAATTGCTCTCTCGAGAACACCTGACGGGGGTGCTCCACCATATAATAAAGCAGGTCAAACTCCTTTGGAGTCAGGTTTGTTATCGGAGTTCCATCAACCGTGACTTCCCTTGTGATTTTATTAATCTTAAAATGGTCTGTTCGAATAAATTCATCGCGGTTTTCCTGTTGCATTCCTTGAATCCGGCGGGTAACTGCTTTAATTCGAGCCATTAGTGTCAGCGGACTAAACGGCTTTGTTACATAATCATCAGCACCCATTTCAAGCCCAAGCACCTGGTCGGATTCACTATCCTTTGCAGTTAACATAATAATCGGCACTGTAAACTTCTCTTGCCGGATTTTCCTGCAGATTGTTACCCCTTCCATTCCCGGAAGCATCCAATCGATGATTAACAGATCCCACGAACCATTTTTGATACGGTTATAGCCTTCAAGGCCGTCATTGACAAATTCACCTTCGATACCTTCTTTGGCAAAAAACATTTCAATCATTGAGCAAACGCTTTTATTATCTTCAATCACTAATATTTTCAAAGTTCAACAACTCCCAGTACCAAAATCCTATACCTTAAGTTTAATCGAAATTTTTCTCATATCAAAGCATCTGGCCTATTCTTCCTTATTAATTAATACTTTGTTCATAGTTTGGTAATATATTGCTATACTAAACCGTCTGTTGATTAGAGAGAAAGGACCGCTTTCCGCGGGGAGGGGGCAGGGAGCCTCCTCGGTGCTTGATGCGCCTGCGGGGTCTTCCTTGAACCGATTTTCCTGCAGAAGTCTCATTGTATCTTTTCCAATCAACATAGATATCAATTTTCCATAGCCGATAAAAAAGAGCCTTGAATAATTTCAAGACTCAGATTGTCGAGAAAGAGTATTTTTCTCGGCAATTTTTTATTTCTCAGAATTAAATTATTCATTGTCCCTGCTAATGGGCCTGTTTATTCCCGCTCCAGGCACTTCGCTTTCCGCGGGCGTGCCGGGGAGCCTCCTCGTCGCTTCG
>CAYNUT010000059.1:0-20679 GCA_964400595.1 uncultured Neobacillus sp.
TACTTACACAGTAAATATTACACTCCCTTTATGTATCCTTTTTCACATAATACGCCCATTGTCCGGATCTAATAATATTAAGATTATTATCTAAGATTCTACTTATTCTTTTTTTACAATCAATCACCCTGCACCAATCGTGAACTATTTTTGTGGTAATTTTAAGATCTGGAAAAAGCAGCAATAAATCCTCCACACTGCGCATTACAGCTGCTGAAACCAATTCTTCGCACCCGCAGTCTCCACACACCATTTTTATTCCGTTTACTGACACTGTAAAGGACTGGCATTTTTTGCAAATGAATCCCTTCTTAAGCTGGTCATATTCATATGCACGTTGTCGGCAGTATGGTGATTCCATTTTTTGTAATGAAAATAGTTTTTCAGCCAGCTTCCTATGCCGAGGATTTAGCATAGAGGGATGCCTATCTAATTGTTGCATAAACTTACTTAACTGTGTTGGAAAAATAATGGGCTCATTAATGGGTGCTTCATATAAGATGAACTCGGGATTTATAAAGACAACGTAGGCTACAATGGGGATATTATATCCGAGTTTTTGGAGTAATTGTTGGAAAGAGGTTTTAGTTCGTTTCAGTTGGATGAGTGGATTCTTAATAATTTTTCCTCCGAGTGTTTCAAAATTTTCAGGTCCGTAAACAAAATCTCCTTCATAATTCTTCACTTCAAAAATGTAAATTGGATCTTGGAAAATGATTGTAGTGTCCACTTGGAATATTGAGTTATTAACCTCTAACAGCAAATCGTTTAAGATAAGGCATTCACTTTGAAGTTTTTCAGTAAATGAATCAAACTGAACTTCACCCGCATAGCCCTTTTCAAGGTAAGAATAATATTTCTTTTCCTCAACTGTAAGTTCCATTCGTGTGTTTAAGAGCCTAAGAATCTTTAAATCTTTTGATTCGGTTCTAGGTTTAAAAGCCATGTTCCACATCCTCTCTTTTTTTAACCACAATTTAATACTAAAGAAAATGTTGCTGCGTTTATAAGAAATGTATGAATATTTCGTTAACATTTCTTTCTACTAAATAATACCCCGCCTCAAAAAAAAGCGGGGTTGGTGCCTGACACCAGATTTTTTGATTAACAACCGCAAACTCCGAACGTAAGGGCGGGAATGTAAGGAATAGTTCTACATAAAATCTTACCATCCGGATCAACCAACTCTCTTGAAAAACCAAAAGAGTCCCCAAGATAGGTAAATGTCTCAAATTCTTCTCCTTCTTCCGAATAGAGTTGACCTGAGAGATGAATTTTTTCACCCATAAACGTAATCTTTGATTCTGAGCTTAACTTTTCAGTCTCTTCCATGGTAAGAGTAATCGATTTGTCATCCAAAATTGCGCATTCGATTAAAGCTTCAGGATTCCATTCCTTTTCAGATAACATTGCTATGTACTGATAGATGTCTACATCTTCGAGTTTATCTAAATTTTCATTGAATCGTATTTCCCCGCACATGATGTATGGAACTTGATAAAACGTCTCTTCAAATTGAAAAATCAGCTTCCAATGTTCCAGATCTTCGATTGTATCAACATAAATCTCAGTGAAAAGTTTCGCAGTTTCTCCTTCTTCATTTGTTGCTTCGCCATGCCCGATTAAATCCTCAAGAAACTTTTGTGAAAATGGCAATGGTATCCCTCCATAAATAACATATTATTTCTAAATATTGATTCGACTGAAAGAGGAAATGTCCTTCTTTTTACAAAAGCCACTTTGATCTAGATAGACCAAAGTGGCTTTTCAAGCTCATTCAACTTCTTTAAGCATATTTTCAATATTGGTTAGACGATTATTTAATTCGTTGATGGCTTTCATTTGCTGCTGTTGAAATGATGCGTTTTCTCGGTCCAGCCTTAGTCGTTCTTCTGCCCGGAGGTCTGCCCTGCGAACAACCCTAATACCATATATCAATATGGCAATGACGAAAATAAAAAACAAGACCGGTATTAAGAGTGAACCAAGTGCTGCTATTTGAAATGATAAATCACCCATCATGATTAAAAGTTCTCCCTTCAATTTTTTTAAAAAAAGAAAAATGAAAGCTCCTTTCTATTTTTTCATTGTTAAACAGGCTGCTGCCTTGGCAATCAAATCCTCATCAAGTGCTAAGCGAAAGGGGATCAGTTCGTAATATTTCATTGCTTTCCCATTCTCAGAGATTTCATGATGACCTTTTACAAGGTGTGCATCCTCCAACCTTTGCAAATGTAAATAAAGCAATGGTCTGCTTATGCCTAATTCCCTAGCTAATTGGCTGACATATTGTTTTTCTTGATGAAGAACGGCGATGATTTTAAGCCGATAAGGATTCGATAAAGCCTCCAAAGTCTTCAGGAGTTCGTTACCAGAAATTATCTCTTTCATATGTAATAATTTTATTACAGGTGAAAGAAAAAAACAACAGATGAATGGGATAATAAGGAATAATTTTTGGTAGATTAGTAGCAGTAAATATTTGTGGAAACGATTGATAAGTGTTGAGTATATTTAAGAATATTATAAAAGGAGCAGGAAAAATGGCTGCTGAGGCAGCATCACAAGGGGTAGAAAGTGCACGAAAAAATATGTATCAACAGGCAAGAAGTACGAATGCTTTAATTGGCGGCAGGACCATTGAGCAATGGGATAGCCAATGGCGGTACGCAGGAATTTTATCTTCTTTACAATTGTCCCAATATAACCAAGATGTTGGCTTGTACCGTGCCAGGCTGAATGGGAGAATCGTTTACATAGGAAGGGCGATCGAATGGGACAATGGAGGTTTCCGCAAACGGCTGTCGGATTATACCCGCGATAGCGCAAGCGCCAGGAAACACGGATCGGGTCAAAAGATATATCAGCACCGCCATGAGCTTACAATCGAGTTGTTAATTGTTGGCTCTGATGCTAATGCTGCTGAAATAACAATTAAATTAGAGGCCCTTATGGTCGGCAAATACGGGCCAGAATGGAATAAAATAAAGAATTTTAATATTTAATGGTGTTTAATTGGTGCATAAATGTAAGAGCGGCCTGCTGGCCGCTCTTATTTAGACAAATTTTTCTATGGAACGATCTCGAATCATCTTTCCTTTTCGAACCTTTTGTAATCTTCTTTTCTTTCCCCGCTCATACAGATAATGAACAAGATAATAGGAAATAACCCCAAGGACGATTCCGAAAACCGTCATTCCGATTAAAACATGCAATCCACCATGAAAGAGACTAAGTAAACTTTGGAAATCGCCATTCATTAATTTTTGCAAAGAAAACGGGGAATGATGTGTTGTACCCGCTTTCATAGGAAAGATTAACTTCCCGATTTTTTTGGCAAATGGTAACAGAATAACAGGAAGAAAGGTGGATTTTCCTATGACATTTCCAATAATAGAAGCAGGTAAAGATCCCTTAGATAATCGTACTGCCGGCACAAAAAAGATATAAATAAGCCCTGCGGTTGAAATTACTAACATTTCTAATCCGAAACCAATGGCAAAACCAAGCGCTACTTTTTTAGCTCCGTCCTTAGAACGAAGCAGTTTCATATAATTCAGTTTGAAAGCTCGGCCAATTTTGTTTAGAAATTTCCTTTTATTCCTCATATGGTACACCGCCTCAAATTGATAGTTCATTTAACCTTATAGCTGGTACCGATGTAATCTTATATCAACTTTAAATAGCTCAAACATTAATGAAATAATACCATAATTATAGTAAAAATGTATTAAAATTAGCTTAAAATACACTAAACTTTAAAATTTTTCTTTATTAAAGAATGATGTTGAAAACTGAATATTTGTAACAATCTGAGGTATAATAAGAATATTCGAAGAACTATGGAGGCGGTATTGTGGACACATTAAAGTTTAAAAAAGAATATCTTATGATTAATGTTCCATTGATTTTAATAGGACTTTTTTTGCTTTTTTTACCGTTTTTTATAGCCGACAGAAGTATAGTATACTATATTGGTATAGTTGATAGAATCATTTTTGGTCTATTGTTTATTTTTAATGGCATATGGAATTACTCAACAGATTATTATTCTATTCTAAAGAATACTAAGCCTCAGACAAACAAAAAAACATCAAAATGGATATGGGTGCTTATTATATTTTTAGGTATTGGATTTCTTGTAACTGCTTTTATGGGATATGGATTTAATAATGTTCATAAGCCTCTGTAAATTATTAATCTACTATCATTTTGTAAAGTTATATTGATTAAATTAGGGGAAGTCTGTAAGATTTCCCTTTTTAGTTTTGAAAAAATAATCAACATTCTTAAGCATAGCCTAAAATTTATAAATGGCTACGCTTCATTTTCCTTTTAGTGATAAAAACTAATATAATGGAAAAAGAGGTGATCAGTTTGCTTGATATAATATTATGGATCATAATTATTGCCTGTTTTTTCTTGAGTTTCGTGGGTCTCGTTTATCCCATCATCCCGTCAGTTTTGGTAATTTGGCTTGGAGTCGTGATCTATCATTTCGGAATTAACCCAGACGAACTATCTTGGATCTCTTGGACGATGCTTGTGTTATTGACGATTTTCTTATTCGTAGCAGATTATTTAGCAAATCTCCATTTCGTGGATAAAGCCGGCGGTTCCAAATGGGGGATGAGAGCGGCTACGGCAGGATTAATTATCGGCAGCTTTGTATATCCGCCTTTTGGTATTATAATCGTGCCATTTGCTTTGGTGCTAATCGCTGAAATGATGCAAAAGAAAACATTCCAAGAGTCCATTAAAGTAGCGGTTGCAACCTTAATTGCCTTCTTAAGCGGAACCCTTGCAAAAGCAGTTGTTCAGCTCATTATGATCGTTGTTTTTATATTAGATGTTATTTTTTAAAAGCAGGCCCGACGGTAACGAGAGAAGTACACTAGTACACGTGAAGGCGAAAATTGGAAAGACGTAACGAGAAGGGCGAACTAGTGCCCATGAAAGCGAAAAAAAAAGTCCAGGAACCTAAAAAATGCTTGGATTGCTATTCAATCCAAGCATTTTTAAAGAGTTTCCAAAAGGTATTAATCTTTTTGATGGAATGTATCCGTTTTTGGAGGATTGACATATTTTCCATTCATTTTAACCCCTACACCCTGATCATAGACCATTTTGCCGCCAAAATAGCCCACCGAGAGGATGCTGGCACTGCAAATCAAAGCGAGCACGAAATATATCGCAAGGGAAGTTTTTTGAAATTCTTTCTTTTTGTAAATAAAGAATGCCCGAAAAGCAACAACCAGAAAAGTTAGAATTGTGGCGACATCTGCGAGGCTTTCATGGTATTCAAAAACATTCGTGTTTCCTCTGGCATCATGTTCCGGCCCTGTGCCGATTGCAATCCAAGCGCTAATAAACGCAACGGCCCAAAGCCAAAAACCCTGCTTCGGTGAAACCCTCCGCTTTGTGACAATCAAAAATAAATCATAACAAGTTGCAATAATGATGAGTGCAATAGGAAAATGTACCAGAATAGGGTGAATATGTGACAAAACTTCTTGGAACATGTCTTTTCCTCCTCTATTTAATAAATAATTTATTTTAATTACTGAATACCTCTTTTAGTAAAGTCTATCATTTAAAAATGAAATTTTAATGAAAATAGGATGAAAAAGGATGAATTATTTAATTAAATCCTTTTTTTTAAATCAATTCTTTTTCAGCAATGTTTTTGGGTTGGAATTTAAGACGAACATAGCGCATAGAAGTATGGCGGAAGCCCCCCAAATTGCTTTGACACCAAAATGAAGAGTTGTCAAGGTCCCGATGAAAGCCCCTGCCAAAAATGAAACAATAACAATGGTAAAATCCATAAACTGCATTGCACTCTGCCGATTTTTTAAAAATAGAGCTGAGTAGGCTGCTTCTGCAGCAGTTCGCAAATTCCCTGTTACCATTGCGGAATTATATTGCCATTTGACCAATGTCCGAAAGGAAGAAATTTGCACGGATGACACAAAGGCAATCGTTATTGTGACAATTTCATTCGGCACTTGTGGCGGCCAGTTGCCAACAATCACAAGTACGATGCTCTCAAGCACCAGAACAGTGCGGGCTGGTAAGGGAAATGTCCTTGTGATATGCGGATGTTTTATGACCTCAGAAACGGCAACTCCCAACACGAAAGCGACAATCGGGGGCATATGTTTTAGCCCTTGTTTCCATTGGCCTTGAGCTGCCTCGATTCCTAACAAAACAAGGTTCCCTGTCTGGGATGTAGCAAAAACGCCGTCCCGGCTAACATATGTATAAGCATCCAAATATCCTCCAACTAAGGCCAGCAGAATTCCCAAACCAACGGATTCAGCTGTGATTCGCGGAAACTTTGTCATGCTCATATTAATATACTTTCGCATATAGGCCAAAGCTATATGCTGTCGAATTTGATCATTTGTCTTTTCCATAGGATCTCTCCAAAAATATACTTTTTCTATTTAAAAATAATCTGCCCCTTTGACATTATATTTTTGCATCCGATACATTTTTTTCAACAATCTTTGGCACCTCCAAATCTTTTTTTCATAAAACTGTCATAAAACCTTCTAATATATCGTGGGTCACATAATGTTGAATTAGGTAGAAGGCACTTGTCAGCTTTTTTAAACAAAAAATTTATAATTATGAAGAAAAAGGATGCACATATTTTTAAATCCGGCATATAGTAACTTCTGTGTGAGAAAAGTTTTAGGGAGGAAGTTGGAATGATGAGTAACATTCAATTCGTAACACCAAGAAAAAACGAGTGCAAAAATGGTGAATGTGGATATAAGATTATAGAAATCAATGTATCTGACCCAAGCGAAAATTTATTTGCAGTCGTCACCCCAGTAAAAAAACAATAAGAAAAAAACATTAACATGTAAAACTATCTTTTATACATAGAAAGATGGTTTTCTTTTTTTCAAAAAAATAGCTATCGCCGAAGAAACGATAGCTATCCTTCCATTTTAATCTTAATTTGCGAAACTTCATTATAACCGTATCCTTTCCGGTTCCAAAATGCCTGATCCGGCTGGGAGTGGCCATTTGAATCGACAGCGCGAACCTTGATGGTATGCTCATTATTTCTTTTAAAAGTATGAAAATATGACCACTTTATCCATTGGTATTTCTGTGGGGTGTTTTTCAAGACGGCCTTTTTCCAGGATGCACCGTTATCAACACTAATTTCAACAAATGTAATTACCCCATCACCAGTCCAGGCCAGGCCCGTAATTTCATGTGTGCCGGGGATGAGAATTTGCTGGTCAAGTGGCTGTTGAATGATGGAATTTACCCGGCGGGTTGTTACTGGAAAGGACCCAACGTCCTGAACCTTATTTGGAAAATAAACGTAATCTTCTGTTTGAAAAGGACCGTAAAAAGAATGATTAATCACTTGGATGGATGTTAACCATTTGACCGATGCCATGGCATACCATCCCGGCACAATTAATCTGAATGGAAATCCATGCTTGAGGGTAAGCGGTCTATCGTTATGCTCCCATGCGACAATCACATCAGGGTCCAGCGCTTTTTCAATGGGAAGACTTCTCTCAAAATGAACCCGCGTCTCTTTTTTAAATCCGGTATCCTTACCTTGAAATACGACTTCACAAGCGCAAGATTTTATTCCCGCAAGTGAAAGAAGGGAGGAGAGAGGCACGCCCCTCCATTTTCCCTGGCTGATCGCTCCCTCAGTCCATTGTTCCCCATAAACCTTTGGTTCGAATAAAGCCCGCTTATTCCCCGAACATTCCATCAAGGCAGTCACTGTCCGGGAAGGGAATGAAAAAATTTGATTATAGTGTAAGGCGGTCGGAGTTTTTACGGAGCCGGTGATGAAAAGATAGTCTGGGTGTTTGGATATAGAAGGATATTGAAAGTGGTTTCTTCGATATGTCAGTGAAACTGGCGTATTAGGTTCCTCAAGAAAATGAATAGGTGTTTCCTGATTTTCAGGGTTTAAACTTCGTGTTATTAGGTGTGGTTTTGGTTTAAAATCATGGCTAAGATAATCCAAATAGAATCTACTCCTTTCTATCCTTAATGGTATGGGTTAAATGGGGATTTTATCCTTAATAAAGTTTTTTGAACGACTGTCTCCGTTTTCCTGAGCAAGCAGTATGTATTAGCAATCAAGGTCAAATACCGGAGGATATCAACCAGGTCGAATACACGAAACAATTGATGGAAATATATGCACAAGAGCTACATATCACTGATGACACTTTATATTTCATTCTCATTGGGGATGAAGAATTAGAGGAAAAGATAAAGCGAGTAACGGGTTCGCAAATATATAGTCAGCAGAAGAATAAGGTTACTGAATGTATAGGATTAGGGAATTTGGGGTCAGAGCCCCGGCAATAGGAAAAGCTAAAACTGACATACAACTGCGAGCATTGCTCGAAGTATTCAGGTAAAATGAATATGGAGTTTTTTTCTATGAAAGGTCCTCCGATGTAGGATAAGAGGTGACTAACTTGGAATTGCGGCAATTACGTTTATTTATGGAGGCTGCCAAATATAAAAGTATTACAAAAGCTGCTGAAATGATGCATATTTCTCAGCCAGCCTTAAGCAAATCAATAATCTCGCTAGAAGAAGAACTTAGTGTAAAATTAATGATCCGGACAAATAAAACAAGTAATCTAACGGATGCGGGCAAAGTGGTAATGGAATACGCCCAGAAGGTGACTTCTCTCATGGATGAAATGAAGACAACCTTAAATGATGTGATCAACCTTGAGCGTGGGAAGATTTCCATCGGACTGCCACCGTTTATTGGGAGTTTATTTTTCCCGAGGGTCATTGCAAAATTCCATCATACCTACCCAAATATAGACTTGAATATATCTGAGTATGGAGGCGCAAAAGTGGTAAAAAGTGTGGAAAATGGGGAATTTGAACTTGGTGTCACGGTACTGCCTATAGATGAGGAGTCCTTTCATGTTTACCCAATTGCGGAAGAAGAGTTGAAGGTGGTTGTCCACAAAAATCACCGCTATGCCTCAAGAAACACGGTTGCTCTCAAGGAGTTAAGGGAAGAAGAAATTATTTTTTTCCATGAGGAATTTTCCCTTCATCAAATTCTGATGAACCATTTTCATAGTGCTGGGTTTGAACCAAGAATTTTATTTAAGAGTTCGCAGTGGGACCTGATGTCAGAAATGGCAGCGGCAAACTTGGGAATCACCATTCTTCCTCAATCCATTTGCAATCGTGTCTCGAATCAAGATGTCAGAATCATCGATTTTAAACAAAAGATTCTCTGGAGATTGGCTGTAATCACAAAAAAAGACCGTTATATCTCAAATGCTGGAAGGGCCTTTATTGATTTCATTTTGAGTGAATCATTATAACTTTTAGTTATGAAAAACATTCTAAATATGTATTTTACGAATGAGAAAATCAGGCGTATGATTACTCTATGCTGAATTCGTTGAGAAAAAGGGAGAGCTGTTCTCCTTTTTTTGCTGAAAGAAAGGAAATATTACGTTGAAACTTGGAGTCATAATCATACAAGTATTATTTATTCATGTGTTTCTATTTTTGGGTGCGGCAGTGAAAAATGTGGTCCCACTGCCAATTCCTGCTTCTATGTATGGGCTGGGTATCCTTTTTCTTGCTCTGTATTTAAAAATAATCAAGCTCGAGTGGGTTGATAAAGGGGCTAATTGGCTGATGGCAGAGCTGCTGCTTTTCTTCACCCCGTCTGCAGTAGGTATTGTGAATTATGATGAGATCATCAGTGTGAAGGGTGCAGAAAGTGTCGTTTTGATTGGGATCAGTACCGTAATGGTGATGGGAATGACCGCTTTGATTGCAGAAAAAATTACATGCCGGAAAAGAAGTGAGCTGCCTTGATGATGATTCTTTTTACATTGGTAACATACCTTTTGTATCGTTTTTCAAAAATGGCCTATGCAAAAAAGGATTTCTTATTTTTTCATCCATTATTGCTGGTACCGATTCTGTTAATCATTTTAATTACTGTCACGCATGTGTCGGCCAATCAGTACATTAATGACGCCAAATGGCTTACCCATATGCTCGGTCCTGCAACTGTGGCCTTTGCAGTTCCGATTTATAAAAATTTGCATATTGTAAAAAAATATCTCGGTACCATTATCATTAGTATTACGTGCGGAACATTGGTAGCCATTTTTTCTACTTTTGCACTGGCGAAATTATTTCACCTGAATTATGACTTTATCACTTCCATCATGCCGCGGTCCATTACGACTCCTATAGCCATAGAGGTATCCAAAGAAGTGGGCGGTCTCCCTGCCTTGACAACGGTTTTCGTGATCATTACAGGTATTATTGGCGGTGTTGTCGGGCCAATGGTTATTAAGAGTCTTTCGATCAAGAATCCCATCGCTAGAGGACTCGCACTTGGCATGGGAGCTCATGGTGTTGGAACCAATAAGGCGATGGAATACGGAAAACAGGAAGCAACTTTTTCATCGCTGGCGATGATTTTTGCCGCCTTGATTACACTAATTTGGGGTGCACTGTTGATTCCCCCATTGATAAACATTCATCATCTGTTTTAATCGGCTATAATAAATCAGAAGGGCTTAAAGAAATTTCTAAGCCTTTTAAGTCTGGAGCTCAGTCAAATGGCTGAGTTTTTTTATTATGCCCTCTTTGATAAAAGGGCACAGCCTACTTACCTTCTATTGAAAAATATTTTTTATCTAGTAAATGTCCATACCCTTCTATCATCATTTGCATTTACTAATAACAAGAAAGGTGGTGGCTGTAATGAATGGCGAAAATTTCAAAAAACAGGCTTATCGTCTTGTTGGACAAGAAGTCGAAGTTATTACGACTGAAGGCAGATACCAAGGAACTCTTATATCTGTTGGCAGTGATTCTCTTGTTTTAGAAACAAGAGTCAGAGGCCGATTAGTCCGAATGATTATTCGTTTAGCTTTGATTGTTGCTTTAATAAGATTATTTAGAGGACGTTTTTAAAGAAATTCTTCAATGCTTTAAGCGCATTTGCGCTTTTTTTTGTTATAGAGAGCTTACTTAAAATGTCATTTTGTCCCAATATACCCAATCTGTAAATCAGGTATTTCTCCTTAAATCTTTCACTGAACGAAAATTGATAGGGAAGTGATGTTGCCGGGAGAAGTATTGGATTTTTTGGTGATAAATACGCTGATTTATTAATGTTAAAAAACAGTGTTATCGGATGTTAGTTACACAAAAAAATGAGCATATTAAGGCAAGGCGTTTGACATATAGAAGATTTTTGATAACGGAGGTTAAGAAAAATGTACACAACAATCAGCGAATTTATCCAAGAATGGAATCAGGAAGCAGCATCGACCCAAAGTGTTTTGGATGCCTTAACCAATGATTCATTGCATCAACCTGTTTCTTCGGAAGATCGGACATTGGGCAGGATTGCTTGGCACATTGTGACAAGCACCCCTGGTATGTTAATGGAGTTCGGACTCGCTGTTCACCCGGTGGAAGATGCTCTAAACGTTCCCTCGTCTGCAAAAGAACTGGCGGGTACTTTTCGGAGAGTAAGTGCGGACACTGCCCATGCTGTGAAAAAACAATGGATAGACGATTCTTTAAGCGAAATGGTGAATGTTTTCGGAATGACGATGCCTAAAGCAGCCACTCTTTCATTGCTCATAAAGCACATCATCCATCACCGCGGCCAAATGACCGTCCTCATGCGCCAGGCAGGAGTAAGAGTTCCAGGTATTTATGGACCTGCAAGAGAAGAATGGGCACAAATGGGGGTGGATGCTCCAGCACTATAAAAAGCGAGCAGGTTATATGAGTGTATATAGCAGTTTTTGGATATGGGGCACCAAGCCATTCATAATGAATGAAATATTGGTTTTTGAAGAAAATAGGTAATCAGAAGGATAAATAGGGAGGTATTACATTGCCAAAAGTTGAGGTATCATGTGCAATTTCAAACTGCACATATTATGGGGAAGGAAATGTGTGCACAGCAGAGAAAATCATGGTAGAACTTGATAAGCATTCAAGATATGACACAGAAATGTCATCTGAGCTCGGCGAAAAGAACCATAAAGATACAGCGGCGAATTCGGCGGAAACCTGTTGTAAAACATTTAAATCAAAACGAGGCTGATATGTCATAACATTTTTTTAAAACAGGAAAAGCATTTAAGGGATGTCCTTGATTGCTTTTTTGCACGGTTGCTCTTCACTGTCTTGTTTAATATATAGAGTTTTACTAAAATGAGCAGAAACATTTATATTTTACTTATAAAGATATACTATTAAAAAAATGGAAAAGCAGGAGGATGAAGCAAAGAATGGCTATTATTGATATTACAGTGATTCCGGTTGGGACTGGAACACCAAGTGTTAGTGAGTATGTAGCTGACATACATAGAGTTCTTCAACAGTATGAAGGAAGGGTAAAGTACCAATTAACCCCGATGAGCACACTAATTGAAGGGGATTTAAAATTATTGCTGGAGATTGTTCAAGAAATCCATGATGTTCCGTTTAGGAAAGGCCTGCAGCGAGTATGTACAAATATCCGAATTGACGACCGCCGCGACAAAGAGAATACCATGGAGAGAAAATTGCAATCAGTCCAGGCAAAATTATAGGACATTAAAGTCCTTCTTTTTTTTGAAAATCAACAAGAATGACGAACTAATAGTTATAAAAACCTCCCTTAGGTATAACAAACAGGAGCAATATTTTGGCTTAACGGGAACTAGAAAGCCACTTTTATTTGTATGTAAAACGCACACCGGTTCAGTGGGAAGTATATCTGCATCGAACCGATTTCCGTATTGGTCAAATAAGGGAATATCATGAAAAGCGTTCCCTTAAGGTCCGCTTCAATCACTAAACCGCAGGTGCGAAACCGAGCGGGTTATTTTTTGTCTATTTCCCACTTTTTCTTGTCCTGTCTTCAATTAATACAATTTTTATATTCCGGGTTATAAAAATATGTGAATATGTGTAATTTTACAGGGCATATGTACAAGCCATACCTAACTCTCTGAATAGTTTATAGCATACAGAATTTTTGATAAAAGGAGCGAACAATATTGAGTAAAAGAAACAGTTTTGATTGGTCTGGTCCAGCGTGGAACGACCCTGGTTTACTAAATAAATCCAGTTGTATTGGATCAACGACTGGACCAACAAGCCTTAGTTCATCGTCAACATACCTTGATTCAACATCGATGAGTTCCAGCTCTGCACCTACAAACATTAGTTCATCATCAACAAATTCTAGCCGGAATTACAATAGAAATGACCGCAGCAGGGACCGTAGTAGCAGAGATCGAGATAGGGACCGCAGCAGAGACCGGAACAGACATTTCGTCAGAAATTTCGTTAGTGGTGTGTTCCGAGACGATGACAGAGACCGCGGCAGAGACCGGAACAGACACCGGAACAAAGATTTTGTCAAAGATTTCGTTAGTGGTTTCTTCAGAGACCGGAACAAAAATCGCGATAGAAGACGGTAGTACAAACGCCGCGATAGATATTGAACATACTAAGCCCAGGTAAAATAAAATTGACAAGCGGACTGACAAAGTTCGCTTTTTCTGGTTTGTACTTAAAATTAAGTTGAATTTTCTCTAGTCTCGATGATTGACATGAACATAAAGTCCTGAATTGTTTTTAGAATCTCATAACAAGCAATATTAAAGTAATTATCAGATATAAACCTTATCTCCAGTAATCGCTACTACAAGATATGTAAAAAACGAACAAATGCGTGGGCAAGTATTGCATTAAAAAAGAATATGCAGAAAAAGCGCGATATTGCGGTGGTTCTTATAAAAGAGGGCGGTTTGAAAAGGGGTTTTACGTACAATGACCCCTTGCGTATAGCCAGGAGTAAAAAAATCCAAACTAAAAAAGCGGATGCCCTTAAGGAAACAAACTGTAAGGATGGTGTATAAATGTCCACAAAGAAGAATAAGCAATTGAAGAAAAATCATGCTATGCCAAAAACAGATGTGGAATTTGCGAACAATGGGCTTGAAAAAGTAGCATTAAAAGCACTGGAAAAAACGAAGAAATAACAATAAGGGACAGAGAGAAATGAACTGCACCCCAATTGTGAGATGCAGAAAACAATTGGTTGTGCAGTTTTTATATGTCAAATGATTGTGCCCTAGCCCCCAAAAAGAAGGGCTGAGGTATCCAGGATTATATCAATGTAAGTTTTGTCCTAAACGTATTTTTTCGAGCAGTGCCCGGCAGCCAACGGATACTAGGTCATAGGTTTCCTGGAAATCACCTGTGTAATATGGATCGGGTACATCTTTATTATGTTCAGTTAAGTCGAGCAGACGGATGATTTTTGGATGGTCTGGCTTGCCAATTATTTTTGCAATATCCCCAATGTTGCTTTTATCCATACCAATGATGTAATCGAACTTTTCGAAGTCTTCCTTTGTTAATTTGCGTGCAATCATGCCATCAGATGAAATGTTGTATTTTTTTAAAATGGCAAGGGTTCCCCTATGGGGAGGAGAGCCAATTTCCCAAGAACTTGTAGCTGCGGAATCAACTGAAACTTTGTCGGTCAAATTTTCCTTAATCAGCATGTCACGAAACAAAGCCTCGGCCATTGGTGAGCGGCAAATGTTTCCCAAGCAGACAAATAAAACATTGATCATGTTGTGAACTCCTTTAAACCTTTTCTATATTGTTATAATGATACATGAAAATGCTAAAAATGGGTAGTTAATAGAAAACTGTATCCTCTACTCTCTTTGTCACGATTTTGGTAATAGTTTAGCAGTGTGAATAATGGTAATTTTTCGGAAAATTTGTTAAAATATTTAAGGTTGGTTGTAAACTTTTTCCAAGATAGTATCAATAATAAGGTAAAAGGGAGTGTTTTCATGAGGTTTAAGAAAAAGCTGAATTATAGGTTGTTCTCGGTAATGGCTGCAGCAGCAGCGCTTGTCTCGGTATCGGCCCCGGCGTCTGCTGCAGTTCTTCGAGCAGATGGGATTCCGGCTTCAACGAATGCAGTAACGGTACATAGTAATGTTCAGAAGGACAAGGCCTTTGATTTAACCATCATGCACACCAACGATACTCATGCACATCTGGATAATATCGCCAGGAGAGTCACAGCCATCAAGCAAGTCCGTGAACAGAGTACGAATTCACTTCTTGTTGATGCAGGTGATGTATTCACTGGCACTTTGTATTTTAACGAATATAATGGACTAGCAGATTTAGAGTTTATGAATTTAATAGGTTATGATGCGATGACATTTGGCAACCACGAGTTCGACATGGGGACGGCCACATTGGCCAATTTTGTCAAAGGGGCCCATTTCCCATTTGTCAGCGCCAATGTGAACTTCTCAAAAGATGCCAATATCAATCCAAACTTCAATGATGAAATCAGCAAGCATCCGCAAGACGGAAATATCTATAATGGGATCATTAAAAAAGTCAACGGCGAGAAAATCGGGATTTTCGGCCTGACAACGGCAGAGACAAAAGACATTTCCAGCCCCGGACCGGATGTTCAGTTTGAAAATTATATAGATGAAGCCAAGGCAGCGGTTCATTACTTTGAGAAAAGAGGCGTAAATAAAATTATTGCCCTTTCTCATCTCGGTTATGACGATGGAGGCGGAGATAACGATCTCACATTAGCCAAAGAGGTTGAAGGAATTGACGTGATTGTCGGCGGACACTCCCATACGAAGCTGGACAGCCCTGTTGTCGTTGATGCCGGTGAGGAACCAACAGTCATCGTACAGGCGAATGAGTATAGCAAATACCTGGGAACAGTCAATGTTGAATTTGATAAAAAGGGAAAAGTCATAAGTGAATCTGGTAAACTGATTGAACTAGATAAGAAAGCGGCAGATGGTTCTTACTTGATTCAAGAGGATCCTGAAGCCAAACAAATCCTCGAGACGAAATACAAACCAGCTGTTATGGCAAAACAAAAAATGGTCATCGGGTCCACCAAAGTGGACTTAATTGGCGGGAATCCGCCAGCCAGAACAAGGGAAACCAATCTTGGCAATTTCATCACAGATGGCATGCTGGCAAAGGCGAAAGCGATCAACCCTAAAACCGTGATCGCCTTCCAGAATGGCGGCGGAATTCGTACTTCCGTGCCGACTGGTGATATTACTTTAGCGAAAGTGCTGGAAATTATGCCATTTGGCAATTCATTAGGGATTATGCAGCTTACAGGGACAGAAATTAAAGAGGCTTTGGAAATCAGCGTTCAGAACATACCAGGTCCATTTGGCGGTTACCTACAAGTATCAGGCTTAAAATTCACCTATGATAGCAGCAGGCCAGCCGGTCAAAGAGTGCAATCGATTGATGTAAAAGAAGATGGAGTCAATTACATTCCAATCGATAATAACAAAGCTTACGTCGTCGCTACGAACACTTTCACCGCTAAAGGGGGAGACGGATATACCGTTTTTGCCAAAGCCTACAGTGAAGGCCGAGTCAGCGAACCAGGCTATGTGGACTGGGAAATATTTGTTGATTATGTAGCAGCCCAGCCAAATAAAACAATCAGCCCATCGGTCGAAGGACGTATCATTAATTTGGCTAATCAGTAAGAAAAATTAAAGGTTTGTATATCCTTAAAAATGAATGGGAAATGGCGTTTGAAATTCACACCATTTCCTTTTTTTGTTAAAAAAATCCATAATAATACCACATTTACAAATAACTGGTGTAAAATAAAAAAGAGGGAAAAAATTAAAGGGAGGTTTCAAGATGTTTACTTTTTGTTCCAGGATAGCGGTTCCATATGATCATTCCGAATTGAGCAAAAAAGCTTTGAATATGGCATTGACTCTGGCTAAACAGGATAAACAAATTGAATTGGAAGTCCTTATGGTTATTCAACCTAAAGTCCCTATTACTTATTCAACAATTTATTTAGCGCAAGATAGAAATGATTCACTACGAAAAGAAGCCCAGGAAATAAAGAAGGAAATTGACCAAAAGCTGATGTCGTTACCAAATAGAACAAAAACGATTATTTTAGAAGGAAATCCGGCACAAATTATTACAGAATATGTAAGGGAAAATGATTCGGATCTTGTTGTAATGGGCAGCAGGGGATTAAGCGGTATAAAAGAAATGTTTTTGGGAAGTGTCAGTCACAATGTGGTACAAAAGGTTTCATGCCCTGTTTTAATTGTCAAATGATATCTAGACAAGCAGGGAGGTGATTAAAATGAATAGCAGGGAATCGGCCCAAGATTGGCTTAATGAAATTATAGAGCAAAAGAAGGAGATAAATGACAATAAAACTAAATTAAGTCATAAGAAAGATGAACTATTTATGAAAATTGAACTGTTAACAAAATTAAGACACCAATTAAAAACTAATTTGCTAGGTATTTATAAAAAAGAATTAGAACAAACACTATTAGAAATTAAATCCTTGGATGATTTAAGACATGATCTGGAATTATTAGAGAGCATTATTAAAGCACAATTTGAATTAGTAAAGTCTTAATACCCTTTATGGGTATTTTTCTTATTATTACCTTGCTTATTAAGAGAGGTGAGTAAGATATTTGGAAGTATTGGAATGGATATAGTAGATAAACTAAAAAACAAAAACATTAAAGTAATAGAAATACCAAAATGGGGACCTTACTTACGAAAGAAATGGGAATACAATTTCGCTAATCATCTTAGTGATAAAGAAAAAAAGTCAATTTATTTACTTGATAATGGCGGTTATTGCGGTTATCTATGGCACCTTTTTAGTTATGAAAAAAAAGATTGTCTTGAAGGTGAAAAAGCTGAAGTGGCTTTTAATAACGAACGAAAAAATAAATGTTATGTTTTCTTCCAACATTCCGATTTCGCATTATTAATTGAGAATGCTTCATTGATTGACATCGATGTCCTAATGGATGAAGCTGGTATAGATATATTTGTTGTGGATAAAGAGTTTCATTGGACTTTTGTGATAACACACGAAACAGGCTGGTGTGGTCCCTATTTTACCCGAAGAGGAAAGCAATAAGTAAAAAAACTCTCAGATACTGACTGCCCCCCCATTGTTAGATCAATCTAACAATGGGGGGGCAGTTCACCAGCAATTCCCGCAAGCTGCTGTACAAATCAAATCATCCCTGACACTGGACATTCATGGGAAGGTACCGTATAAGGTCATCCCATATGCAAGAAAACATTTCCAGGATTTTTCTAAAGCAAACAAGATGAATATTTGTGTTAGACAAAGGGTTGTCCCGATAGCTTTCATTCATGTAAAATATGAAAATAGATATTTGAAAATAAATAAAGCATGGGGGTTAACAGGTGTCATATCAACTAAAGAATTGTTTCAAAATGTTTGCATTAAATTCAAATCGTAAGCTGGCAGGTGAGATGGCGCAGCTTTTGGGCTGTGAGATGGGAAAAAGTTCAGTAAAGCGATTTGCTGATGGTGAAATCCAAATTAGTATCGATGAAAGTGTGCGGGGAAGTGAGGTATTTCTCGTTCAATCCACCTCAGAGCCTATTAATGAGCATATTATGGAGCTTCTTATCATGGTTGATGCATTAAAAAGAGCGTCAGCTAAAACGATTAATGTTGTTATGCCTTACTATAGTTATGCGCGCCAAGACCGAAAAGCCCGGTCCCGTGAGCCAATTACTGCGAAACTATTGGCAAATCTTATTGAAATAGCGGGAGCAAACAGGGTAGTGACCTTGGATTTTCATGCCCCCCAGGCACAAGGTTTTTTTGACATCCCAATGGAACATTTAACTGGAATACCGATCCTTACAAAGTATTTTGAAAAAAAAGGATTGGATAATTTAGTCATTGTTGCACCGCATAATGGCGGTTTGGTAAGGGCAAGAAAAATAGCAGGTCTATTAAATGCCCCCATTGCTTTAATTGACAGGCGGCGTCCTGAACACGATGTATCCAAAATCATGCACATCATCGGAAATATCGAAGGAAAAAATGCCATTATTATTGATGATTTAATTGATACCGGGGAAACAATTTCTACTGGCGCGAATGCGTTAGTTGAGAAGGGTGCTAAAGCGGTATATGCCTGCTGCACCCACCCTGTTTTCTCGGGAAACGCTATCAGGAAAATCGAGTCATCTGCCATAAAAGAATTAGTGGTAACAAATACGATTGATATACCGGAAGATATGCAGATTGATAAAATTACTACTTTATCAGTTGCTCCATTGCTTGTTGAAGCGATTGACCGCATCCATAATGAAAAAGCAGTAAGTCCTTTATTTGAATAAGTTTATAGAAAAGTGTCAGGAGTCATCCAATAATGGATGTTGCCTGACACTTTTGTTATTTCACCATTCTTGACTTTAGATTCAGCCCTCTGTGGCGGTCGATGTTTTTATTGTCTGCTTTAATACTATGGAGACGGTGTTTCTTGGGGTGAAAAATCTATTAAATAGTTTTTTTCGACGGATTGGGGTGTTTAGGAGGAAATGTAATATAATGAATGTATTGTTCAGAATTTGAATGCAATGGAGTGTTACTATTGGAAAGCAGCATTGAAACTTGTACCCGCATCATTGGGGAAGCTAGAAATATTGTCGTGCTGACAGGGGCCGGAATTAGCACTGAATCAGGTATTAAGGATTTTCGCTCTAAAACAGGTGTTTATCAAATGGCGCCTGAATATATTCTTTCTCTTAATTATTTTTACCGACATCCAACAGAGTTTTATCAATTTGCCATGGAGAATCTTTATCATCCTAATGCAATCCCCAACCAAGGACATGAGATATTGGCGAAATGGGAGAAAGAAGGTAAAGTTCGGCATACCATCACACAAAACATTGACGGCCTCCATCAAAAAGCAGGCAGTATTAATGTCATCGAATTTCATGGAACAATGAAAACAACATCCTGCTTAAATTGTGGAAAGATTTACCCTTCCAAAGAGATGGTTTCCCGTATGCAAGAAATGGAGGATTTTTACGTTTGCAGCCATTGCAAAACCAAAAGGGAAAGGGACCGCTTTATCAAACCGGATGTTGTATTGTTTGGTGATGCAGGGGAATGGTTTTCGATTGAAGGATTTAATGCCATTATTCAACATATTGAACAGGCGGATTGCATGTTGGTTTTGGGTACTAGTCTGAAGGTAACGCCATTCTCTAATTTCCCGCAATACAGAAGGCGAGGTGTTCCTTTGATAATTATTAATAAAGGAGATACACCATATGATTATAAAGAGGAATCTTATGTTATTCATGATTCGATAGGTAAAACATTGTTGCAAATGGATCGAAACTTTGTTTGATTCTAGTAATTCTGTCATTTTATAACAAAAAAATAATTCACCTTGGAGTTAACCGGCTCTGGTGGATTATTCTTCCATAGCCGACCTTCCCTGAGGTACCGTCTATTACAGGACCGGACATCTTTGCCCATGTTCGGTCTTTTGTTATGCAAAGCTAAATTATGTAATAACCAATATTATGGAAAAAGAACTATTAAATGGGAATGAATTATTGATATCGGGATTAATCCCCCAGTGTGTAAAAGATTTAGTCCACTGGGAAATGACCCTATTTTTCTCTAAGACCAAAAAAAGCGAGAGATCGGGTGACTACAAGGTCTCTAATCGCCAGATAAGACAAAAATGTAGCGCTATCGGTCGACTACAAAGTCTCTAGTCACCCGAT
>CAYNUT010000060.1:0-13945 GCA_964400595.1 uncultured Neobacillus sp.
TGATTTTTACGATTTGGTCCGGATGGGATTATTTTGCGAAAAATACCCATGTGTTTAAAAACTCAAAATAAGGGGAAATTATTGTGAATGCTGAGATCATCGCAGTCGGCTCTGAGCTTTTACTTGGCCAGATTGTCAATACCAATGCCCGCTTTCTTTCCAGGGAGTTAGCAGGACTTGGAATAGATGTCTATTTTCATACCGTAGTTGGCGATAATCCCGAGAGATTGAAATCAGCAATTGAAATAGCTGAAAAGCGATCACAAATCATCATTTTTACAGGCGGACTGGGGCCGACCAAGGACGATTTGACAAAGGAGACGATTGCCCGCCACGTTGGTACTGAGCTCGTTATGGATGAAACGGCATTAGCGGCGGTGGAGCTGTTTTTTAAAAGGACAAACCGTGTCATGACAGAAAACAATCGCAAACAGGCGCTTGTTTTAGCAGGGGCACAAGTGCTTCCAAACGACCATGGGATGGCTCCCGGAATGGTCCTCGAGAAAAATGGCCATATTTATATGCTGTTTCCCGGACCGCCCAAGGAAATGGAGCCGATGTTTCTGCATTATGGAAGCAAAACACTTTCTTCCCTTGAGGGGGCCTCTGAACAAATTGTGTCAAGGGTTCTGCGCTTTTTCGGCATAGGAGAAGCTGACCTGGAAACGGAAATCATTGATATAATTGATGCCCAAAGCAATCCAACTATTGCGCCGCTTGCAGGGGACGGGGAAGTTACTTTGAGGCTGACAGCGAAGCATGCCGATGAGAAAACCGCCATGTCAATGCTCGATGAGGTGGAGGCGGCTATTCGAGGACGTGTTGGTGATTTTCTTTATGGCCATGATGATACGTCACTGTTAGAGGAGCTGACTAAGGTAATAAAATACCAACAATTAACAATTGCTGCTGCTGAAAGTTTAACAGGAGGCCTTTTCCAGCAGGAAATCACCTCGATATCCGGTGCAAGCTCCGTATTTAAAGGCGGAGTAGTCTGCTATTCAAACGAAGTAAAACAGCAAATTGTCCAAGTCAGTGAGGAAACGCTAGATCGGTACGGGGCGGTAAGCCCTGAATGCGCCAGGGAATTGGCGGATAATGCAGCAAGAATCTTTGGGACTGATATCGGAATCAGCTTCACGGGTGTTGCGGGTCCAGAATCGGCAGAAGGCAAACCAGTTGGTACTGTATATATTGGTATGGCGGTAAAGGGCCAACCGACAGTTGTTGAAAAACTAACCTTCGGCGGAACAAGGGAAGCAAATCGGATTCGTTCAGTCAAATACGGCTGTTACTTTTTATTAAAAATATTAAAGCAGTGAGATTTTGAGTCTCGCTGTTTTTTTGTGTTTAAAAGTACTGTTTTAGGACTGGAGAATTTTTATATATAATCGTTTTCTACCCTATTCGTCGTCACGTAGAATCCTAATAACAGATCAAAATCTTAATCATTTTCAGATAAAGCGAGATATGACCATTTTTGCAACTGAATCCCCCATGAAAAAAAGATTTTAAAGGGTGATTTTGTCTATTTTTCCAATAGATATTGTTTGGAAGAAAGTCGAATGAATGTTCGATTTTTTACTCGACAAAAGGATAAAAAGAGGTTATATTATTTATAGGTTTAAACTTAACGAGTTTTGGGCAATAAGCTTGTGTTGATATATAAAGGAGGAAAAGTTCGTGAGTGATCGTAAAGCGGCCTTAGAAATGGCATTGAAACAAATTGAGAAACAGTTCGGAAAAGGTTCGATAATGAAAATGGGAGAGCAAACGGAAACAAGAATTTCAACTGTTCCAAGCGGCTCCTTAGCACTTGATGCAGCACTTGGGGTGGGAGGTTACCCACGAGGCAGAATAATTGAAATATACGGCCCTGAGAGCTCTGGTAAAACAACCGTAGCATTGCATGCAATCGCGGAAGTTCAGGCAAAAGGCGGACAAGCCGCGTTTATCGATGCTGAGCATGCCCTTGACCCGACTTATGCACAAAAATTAGGTGTTAACATTGATGAATTATTGCTATCACAGCCAGATACAGGCGAACAGGCGCTTGAAATTGCAGAAGCCTTAGTGCGAAGTGGTGCGGTTGATATTATTGTTATCGACTCTGTTGCTGCATTAGTACCAAAAGCGGAAATCGAAGGTGAAATGGGTGACTCCCACGTAGGCCTTCAAGCGCGTCTCATGTCCCAGGCACTTCGTAAACTTTCAGGTGCAATTAACAAATCTAAAACAATCGCTGTCTTCATAAATCAAATTCGCGAGAAGGTGGGTGTCATGTTCGGGAACCCCGAGACGACACCAGGCGGCCGAGCGCTTAAGTTCTACAGCACAGTCCGCCTCGAAGTACGCCGTGCTGAACAATTAAAGCAAGGCAATGACATAGTCGGTAACAAGACCAAAATAAAAGTTGTGAAAAACAAGGTTGCGCCTCCATTCCGTACCGCTGAAGTGGATATTATGTATGGAGAAGGAATTTCTAAAGAGGGCGAAATCATCGATTTAGGAACAGAACTGGATATTGTTCAAAAAAGCGGTTCTTGGTATTCCTACAATGATGAAAGACTTGGTCAGGGCCGTGAAAATGCGAAGATTTTCTTAAAAGAAAATCCGGATTTACGCCTTGAAATTCAACAAAAAATCCGTGAGCATTACGGTCTCGATGGTGACAAAACAGTCACAGAAACGGATGATGACCAGCAAGTTGAACTGCTGGATTAATGAAAAAGAGCAAGGCCTACGGGTTTTGCTTTTTTTTACAAAATGAATTTTTATACATAATGTTTCAAATATTTAAAAATAGGCTGTGGTAAAGCACATTGTTGATTAAAGCAGAAATCAACCGGCAAGTTTAACAGAGCCTTTAAAAAAAAATAGTCGATTTATTGAATAGAATAAGGTAAATTCTAAATATTAAAAATAGCCAAATGGACTAAGCCTTGACAATGCATAATCCCACCTTTACAATTAACATGTATATTTTACATTTTTGGTAATATTACAATGTGAAAAGCCTTAGTGCTTGCTGTATGTTGAGTCTAAACAATGTACATGCCGACACTTAAAAAATGGAACAAAAGTTCATAGCAAGAGGAGGTGTAACGATGGACATAATGACTATCATCTCCATTTTGCTTGGCCTTTTCGTCGGTGCCGTTGTTGGCTATTTTATTCGTAGATCCATTGCCGAAGCAAAAATAGCAGGAGCTAAAAATGCTGCAGAACAGATCCTTGAGGATGCGAAACGTGATGCGGAATCATTAAAAAAGGAAGCCCTGTTAGAGGCAAAGGATGAAATTCACAAGCTTCGGACTGAAGCAGAACGTGAGGTTCGTGAACGAAGAAATGAACTGCAAAAACAAGAAAACCGTTTACTGCAAAGAGAAGAGAATTTAGATCGAAAGGATGAAACGCTAAATAAGCGTGAAATTCTTTTAGAAAAGAAGGATGATTCTCTAAACCAAAGACAACAGCATATTGAAGAGATGGAAAGCAAAGTGGACGAGTTGGTACGAAAACAACAAACTGAACTCGAACGAATTTCGGGCTTATCGCGTGAAGAAGCGAAGGCGATCATTTTAGATCGGATGGAGCAGGAACTTTCCGTTGATATCGCCATCATGATTAAAGAAAGCGAAAATCGTGTGAAAGAGGAAGCTGACAAAAAAGCGAAGGAGATTCTTTCTCTGGCTATCCAGCGTTGCGCTGCTGACCATGTTGCGGAGACGACAGTCTCAGTCGTCAACCTTCCAAATGACGAAATGAAGGGTCGTATCATTGGACGTGAAGGACGAAATATCCGGACTCTTGAAACGTTAACGGGAATCGATTTAATTATCGATGATACTCCTGAGGCTGTTATTCTCTCAGGCTTTGATCCTATTCGTCGGGAAACAGCCCGCTTAGCACTTGAAAAGCTTGTCCAAGATGGACGTATTCACCCGGCAAGAATTGAGGAAATGGTTGAAAAATCCCGCCGCGAAGTAGATGAGTATATTCGCGAAGTAGGAGAACAAACAACATTTGAAGTAGGTGTTCATGGACTCCATCCAGATCTAATCAAAATTCTTGGCCGTTTGAAGTTCCGTACAAGCTATGGACAAAATGTGTTAAAGCACTCGATGGAAGTAGCACAACTTTCAGGATTGCTTGCTGCCGAACTCGGACAGGATGAAACCTTGGCGAGACGTGCCGGATTGCTGCACGATATTGGTAAAGCAATTGACCATGAGGTTGAAGGAAGCCATGTTGAAATTGGTGTAGAACTGGCAACGAAATACAAAGAACACCCAGTAGTCATCAACAGTATTGCTTCACACCATGGGGATACAGAACCAACTTCAATCATTGCCGTACTAGTTGCTGCTGCTGATGCCCTTTCAGCCGCAAGACCTGGAGCACGCAGTGAAACACTTGAAAACTATATCCGCCGTCTTGAAAAGCTTGAGGAGATTTCCGAATCCTATGAAGGGGTGGAAAAATCGTATGCGATTCAAGCGGGCCGCGAAGTGAGGATTATCGTTAGACCGGATGCGGTGGATGACTTGGCTGCACATCGCTTGGCGCGTGATATCCGCAAGCAGATTGAAGAAGAGCTCGATTATCCAGGACATATTAAAGTGACAGTTATCCGTGAAACACGGGCTGTAGAATACGCAAAATAAAGCGGTGCGCACGCACCGCTTTATTTTTTCACGATTAAAACCATTAAACTTGTGATACAATTTTAACAATATCAATTAAGGAAAGGATTAAAACATGAATCTATTATTTATCGGAGACGTTGTCGGCTCATCTGGCAGGGATATGGTAAAAGAATATCTGCCTAAATTAAAGGAAAAATACCGCCCTCATTTAACCATTATCAATGGTGAAAATTCCGCCGGGGGACGCGGAATTACCGAAAAGATCTATCGTCAATTTTTAGAGCAGGGGGCACAGGCTGTAACATTAGGGAATCATGCGTGGGATAACCGTGAAATATTTGAGTTCATCGATAAAGCTAAATATCTAGTCCGCCCTGCCAATTTTCCAAAGGATACGCCGGGTAAAGGTCTAATATTTCTAAAAATAAATGAATTAGAAGTAGCGATTATTAATTTGCAGGGCCGCACCTTCATGAACCCGATTGATGACCCTTTTCAAAAGGCAGAAGAATTGGTCAGCATAGCCAAGAAAAGGACCCCATTCATATTTGTTGATTTTCATGCAGAGGTGACGAGTGAGAAGCAGGCGATGGGATGGTACTTAGACGGGAGAGTTTCGGCAGTTGTAGGGACCCATACTCACGTTCAGACTGCTGATTATCGCATTTTACCAGAGGGGACAGCTTACTTGACGGATGTAGGCATGACTGGACCATATGACGGCATTCTGGGCATGGAAAGAGAAGCCGTCCTCAAACGCTTTCTAACTGCGTTGCCAGTACGCTTTGAGGTTCCAACTAAGGGAAGAAATCAATTAAGTGCGGTTTTGATTGAGTTGGACAGAAAATCCGGTCTCGGTAAAAGAATAGAACCAATTCTCATTAATGAGGATCATCCATTTTACTCTTAAGAGCAAATCAATCGGTTTGCTCTTTTTTTTTTCGTCCAAGCCGGAATATGTCAAGTTTCAAGTGAATATAGTAGCAGTGGAATGTTATATACCTGATTGGTTCATGAAACTTCTCATGCGGGATCGGGATTTTACAAGGGGGAGCTAGGAATGGAAATATTAAAAGTTTCAGCAAAATCTAATCCTAATTCTGTAGCTGGTGCACTTGCCGGAGTTCTGCGTGAAAGAGGTGCAGCGGAGATTCAGGCAATTGGTGCGGGTGCATTAAATCAAGCCGTAAAGGCAGTTGCCATTGCTCGAGGGTTTGTAGCACCTAGCGGAGTTGATTTGATCTGTGTCCCTGCATTTACCGATATATTAATAGACGGGGAAGAACGCACAGCAATAAAATTAATTGTAGAACCGCGGTAATGAGTGGACATCCATTCCTTTAAGAACCGTGGGAAAAATCCATATCTTTGCCTGCCTGGTTGTTATATACAAGCAGGTATTTTTGTGTTTCACCATTTAACTTCAAAAATATTATTCTGAAATAAATGAATAACATTTTAAATATAGATTTCGAGTGGATAAAAACTAATAAAAATAGCAAAAAAAAATGCGCAAAATTCCTGTTTGTTTCTCTTTTTGGATATATTTTATCCGAGCAAAAATGGCAAATTTATAATAATAAAAAAATATTCATATTTTAGACAAAATTTAATTGTTAAGGGTTGCATTTTTAAGTCTATAGGTCTAGAATTGAAAGCGTTTAGTACGTATCCATAATTCTAGTTTTTTGTCTTATCATTAAATCAAATAGGCTAAATTCTAGTGAATTACTTGGAAAAGTGCTACACTTATTAATGATTTAATATACTTATTTTTTACATATCCAAAGGGGTGTAAGTCATGATCAATCAACTTTCGTGGAAAGTTGGAGGACAACAAGGGGAAGGTATTGAAAGTACTGGTGAAATCTTTGCAATTGCACTAAATCGTCTTGGTTATTACTTGTATGGTTACCGTCACTTTTCATCACGTATTAAGGGCGGGCATACCAACAACAAAATCAGAGTAAGCACGACGGAAGTCCGTTCTATTTCTGATGATCTTGATATCCTTGTCGCATTTGACCAAGAAACAATTGATCTTAACTACAAAGAACTTCACAGCAAAGGCATAATATTAGCGGATTCTAAGTTTGATCCAAAAAAACCTGCAGATACAGAAGCCGTTTTGTATGCGGTTCCATTTACAGAAATTGCTGCTAATCTGGGAACTTCATTAATGAAGAACATGGTTGCCATTGGTGCAACTTCAGCAGTTTTAGATTTGGATATTAAAGTTTTCGAGGAAGTAGTCCGTGAGATTTTTGGTAAAAAAGGTGACCAGGTCGTTGCGAAAAATATGGATGCCATTAAAGCTGGCTTTGATTATATGAAGGAAAAACTTGAGTCTGGTGCCGAAACAATGCAGCTCGAAAAAGCAGATGGAAAAAAACGTTTGTTTATGATTGGAAACGATGCCATTGCTCTAGGAGCTCTTGCAGGCGGCTGTCGTTTCATGGCTGCATATCCAATTACACCAGCTTCGGAAATTATGGAATATTTAATTAAAAAGCTCCCAGCATTGGGAGGAACGGTTATTCAAACAGAAGACGAAATTGCCGCTTGTACGATGGCAATCGGAGCAAACTACGGCGGCGTCAGGGCCCTTACTGCTTCCGCTGGTCCAGGGCTGTCATTAAAGATGGAAGCAATCGGTCTTTCCGGTATTACCGAAACGCCTTTAGTTATTGTCGATACACAACGTGGAGGTCCATCCACCGGGCTGCCTACAAAGCAGGAACAATCAGACTTAATGGCAATGATATATGGTACACATGGTGAAATTCCAAAAATTGTTTTGGCGCCAAGCACAGTACAAGAAGCGTTCTATGATACTGCTGAGGCATTCAATCTAGCTGAAGAATATCAATGTCCGGTCATTGTACTATCAGACCTTCAATTATCTTTAGGAAAACAAACTGTTGAACCATTAGATTTTGATAAGGTTGAAATTAGACGCGGCAAGCTTGTAACCGAAGAAATCCAGGCAAATGCAAACAATGCCTACTTTAAGCGTTATGAAGTGACGGAGGATGGAGTATCACCACGTGTGATTCCAGGTATGAAAAATGGTATTCATCACGTTACCGGTGTAGAACACGATGAAACTGGTAAACCGTCTGAATCGGCAGCAAACCGTATTGCGCAAATGGATAAGCGTTTCCGCAAGATTGAGCACATCATCTTCAATACACCTGTCTATAAAAATGTGAAGCATGAAGATGCTGATCTTTTACTAGTAGGGTTTAATTCTACCCGCGGTGCCATTGAAGAAGCAATAGCCCGCCTTGAAAGAGACGGTTTGAAGGTAAACCATGCACACATTCGCTTAATCCACCCTTTCCCGACTGATGAAGTTCTTCCACTGGTTCGTGCAGCGAAAAAAGTTGTCGTCGTGGAAAACAATGCAACAGGACAATTAGCAAATATCATGAAAATGAATGTCGGACATGCTGAAAAGATTCATAAGCATGTGAAATATGATGGAAATCCATTCCTGCCTCATGAAGTGTATACAAAATGTAAGGAGTTGTTCTAAATGGCCACATTTAAAGACTTTCGTAACAATGTAAAACCGAACTGGTGCCCTGGCTGTGGCGACTTCTCTGTACAGGCCGCCATGCAGCGTGCAGCGGCAAATGTAGGTTTGGAACCGGAAAACTTAGCTGTTATTTCAGGAATCGGCTGCTCCGGACGTATTTCCGGATACATTAATTCCTATGGTTTCCATGGTATCCATGGCCGATCCCTCCCGATTGCTCAAGGTGTAAAAATGGCTAATCGTGATTTAACAGTTATTGCCTCTGGAGGTGACGGCGATGGTTTTGCCATCGGTATGGGGCATACAGTCCATGCGATTCGCCGTAATATTGATATTACTTATGTTGTCATGGATAACCAAATTTATGGTTTAACAAAAGGGCAGACTTCACCTCGTTCTGCACAAGGCTTTAAAACGAAGTCAACGCCGGCCGGGTCAATCGAACAGGCAATTTCCCCAATGGAATTAGCCTTGACTGTAGGGGCAACTTTTGTGGCTCAAAGCTTCTCAACAGATTTGAAAGACTTGACTGCCTTAATTGAAGCAGGAATCAGGCATGAAGGATTTTCCTTAATCAACGTATTCAGCCCATGTGTAACGTATAACAAAGTTAACACATATGACTGGTTTAAGGAAAACCTTACCAAACTTAGTGATATAGAAGGCTATGATCCGCATAATCGGGAAATGGCCATGCAGACATTAATGAAGCATAACGGTTTAGTTACTGGCCTTATCTATCAAAATACTGAGCGACAATCTTATCAGGAGCTGGTCAATGGCTACTCACAGACTCCATTAGCACATGCAGACCTTAATCTTGATCAAAATTACTTTGATAAATTAGTTGCAGAATTTATGTGATAAAGATAGGAACCCGCAGAAATAAAATCTGCGGGTTTTTTCATCCCTATTGAGAGCATAGATTTACTATTGTTTTCAACTAGGTAAACCTTTATACTTTTATAATGTGCAGATGAAGCATTGAATATAATAAATTGTAAGGAAAGGGGATTTTCAAACAGATGAATGAAAAACAGCGTGTGGAAGGCCAGCAAGTAAATACGGCTAATTCTTCGGACAAAAAATCCGCCAAGGATTACAGCAAGTATTTCGAACAAGTAATCACCGCTCCTTCTCTAAAGGAAGCCAAGAAGCGCGGTAAAGAAGATGTAAAGTATCAAAACGACTTTGCCATTCCGGAAGAATTTCAAGGAATGGGAGAAGGCCGCAAATTTTATATTCGGACCTACGGCTGCCAAATGAATGAGCATGACACAGAAGTAATGGCCGGGATCTTTTTAGCGTTAGGATATGAGCCAACAGATCGAACGGAAGATGCCAATGTAATTCTACTAAATACATGTGCCATCCGTGAAAATGCCGAAAATAAAGTATTTGGCGAACTTGGACACTTGAAAGCTTTAAAAATGGAGAAACCTGATTTACTTCTAGGAGTCTGCGGCTGCATGTCCCAGGAAGAATCTGTTGTTAACAAAATTTTAAAGACATATCACCATGTCGATATGATTTTTGGAACACATAATATTCATCGCTTACCAAATATTTTGAATGAAGCGTATATGTCAAAAGAAATGGTTGTCGAAGTATGGTCAAAAGAAGGAGACGTCATTGAAAACCTTCCAAAAGTGCGCCGTGGGAAAATTAAGGCATGGGTTAACATTATGTACGGATGTGATAAATTCTGTACGTATTGTATTGTGCCATATACTCGCGGGAAGGAACGCAGCCGCCTGCCAGAAGAAATTGTTCAGGAGGTACGTCACTTAGCGGCTCAAGGCTACCAAGAAGTTACTCTTTTAGGTCAAAACGTAAATGCGTACGGAAAAGATTTAGAGGGAATGAACTATGGCCTAGGGGACTTAATGGATGAACTTCGTAAAATTGATATCCCTCGGATTCGGTTTACAACAAGCCATCCGCGTGACTTTGATGATCGTTTGATTGAGGTACTTGCCAATGGCGGAAACCTAATGGATCATATCCATTTACCTGTTCAATCCGGGTCCACTGATGTCTTGAAAATAATGGCCCGTAAATATACAAGGGAACAATATTTAGAACTTGTCCGAAAAATAAAAGCAGCTATTCCGAATGTTGCCTTGACGACAGATATTATCGTCGGCTATCCGAATGAGACGGACGAACAGTTTGAAGAAACGATGTCGCTCTATCGTGAAGTTGGATATGAATTAGCATATACCTTTATTTACTCTCCGCGAGAAGGAACTCCAGCAGCTAAAATGGAGGATAACGTTCCGATGGAAGTGAAGAAAGAACGTTTGCAGCGTTTAAATGCACTTGTTAATGAGCTTTCTTTAGAAGCAATGAAGAAGTATGAAGGTCAAATCGTTGATGTTCTGGTTGAAGGGGAAAGTAAAAACAATCCTGATGTCCTTGCCGGGTACACATCTAGAAACAAACTTGTAAATTTTGTTGCACCTAAACCGACAATTGGAACAATTGTGAAAGTAAAGATTACTGAAGCAAAAACTTGGTCATTAAACGGAGAAATGGTGGAAGAAAAAGAAGCTGCAGAGGTGAGATAAAGTGGCGAAGTATACCAAAGACGATATCGTCGCTCGTGCTAAGGAATTAGCACAAATGATCGCAGAAACCGAGGAAGTGGATTTTTTCAAACGTGCCGAAGCACATATTCATGAAAATCAAAAGGTTAAAACTCTAATCGCTGATATTAAGGGATTGCAAAAGCAGGCAGTAAACCTTCAGCATTATGGAAAACAAGAAGCATTGAAAAAAGTCGAAGATAAAATTGCTTCGATCGAAAAGGAAATAGATGATATTCCAATCGTTCAAGAATTTAAACATTCACAGGTAGAAGTGAATGAGCTGCTTCAGTTGATCGCTTCGACAATCTCCAATACCGTAACCGATGAAATCATTATTTCAACGGGCGGGGATCTTTTGACCGGAGAAACCGGTGCAAGCTTAAATAATGGCGGCGGGGCCTGTGAAGGGCACAGCGACTGCGATCATGAACACGAATAATAATAGGATGAAGCCAGGCTTAATGCAGCCTGGCTTCATTTTTTTGGTTTAATACTTTCCTCTTCTTATATATCTGCCTGGATCAAAGGCACACACCTATATAACCCGCATAGTATGAATTATGACTAAACTTTTATCCAGCATTCACCAAAATATATTTCACACTAGTCTAAAGAATAGCATAGGATGAAATGAAACTGAATGAGGAGGGTTCGCGCGAAATGGGAGAATACAGAGAGATAATTACCAAGGCCGTAGTAGCGAAAGGACGTAAATTCACCCAGTCCAATCATACAATCAGCCCGGCGCATAGTCCATCAAGTATCCTTGGCTGTTGGATTATCAACCATAAATACAACGCGAAAAAAGTCGGCAAGACTGTAGAGATACACGGATCGTATGACATCAACGTTTGGTATTCATTTAATGATAATACCAAAACAGAGGTAGTGACTGAACGTGTCCAATATACTGATGTCATCAAGCTAAAGTATCGCGACCATGACTGCCTGGACGACAATGAAATTGTTGCACGTGTGCTGCAGCAGCCAAATTGTACAGAAGCTGTGATTTCTCCAAACGGCAACCGGATTATCGTCCATGTGGAACGAGAATTCCTTGTCGAAGTGATTGGCGAAACAAAAGTTTGTGTTCGTGTCAATCCGGAAGGCTGCAAAGACAGTGATGACGAATTTGGCATGGATGTAGATGATGAAGAATTCGAAGAACTAAATCCGGATTTCTTAGTCGGCGGGGAAGAAGAATAACAAAAACTAGGAGGTTTTTACTTCCTAGTTTTTCTTTTTTATGAATGATTATTGGGTTGAATAAGCACCTTATGTTTGAGGAGGTGCAGATAAATGGAACCAAGAAAGACTGAAAGTGCAAGAATGCCGGATTTTGATCAGCTGAACGACCGGATGATCGCCGAAAGTCCATCAGAACCCATGTTAGTCATTAAAACGAATCTTGACCCAAAGGATGTTACAGAAAATAATCCTTATTATCATAACGAAGAAGTCAAAAACCCTAAAAAATTCAAGGATTATTTTGAAGAGTAAGAGAAGCCAGGATGCTATGTTCCCTGGCTTTTATTCCATTCCTGCTTTAATAGTGATAATACATTTGTATCATGGAATTGCGCATTCTGCAGAATATAGCCCCTAAGGAGCCCCTCATCTGAAAAACCTAATTTATGAAGGAGATTTAACGATGCATGATTTTCTGGATAAACAACGGCTCCTATTCGGTATAAATCTAATTTTTCAAAGGAGAAACGTAAAACTTCTTCTATTACTTCAGAAGCAAACCCCTGCCTCCAATAATCAGGGTGCAATTCATAGCCGATTTCCGCGCGTTTATTTTTTAGATGCAGTCCATTTAGACCAACTGTTCCGATTATTCGTTGATTTTTCTTCAATTTTATTCCCCAGCGGATCCCGCGTTTTTCAAGAAAGTTTTTTTGAAAAACATCAATCAATTTGACTGCCTCTGCTTGTAACGTAAAACGGTCGGTTCCATAGTATCTCGTCACTTCTTCCAATGATAAAATGTCAAAGATACTATCAACATGCCGGTGGGTAATTTCTATTAATTTGAGCCTTTTCGTTTCTAAAATAGGAAAAGCCACGGTATCCCCCCTAATCTCTCTAACTTTAGTTTAAAAGGAAAATGAGGAAAAATAAAGATAATATTGTTATAACTTTTCTCAATGTTTTGATAATATAAATAAAGAAGCATTGACAGAATCGAGGGGGTTATATCATGGATGATCGGCAATTTCGAAATGCAATGGGTAAGTTTGCAACGGGGGTAACGGTGGTAGCTGCTGAAGTGGATGGGAATGTGCATGGGATGACGGCAAATGCTTTCATGTCAGTATCGCTGAATCCGAAGCTGGTGGTTGTATCGATCGCGAAAAAAGCCCATATGCTTGAAAAAATAAAAAAAAGCGGGAGTTTTTCCATTAATATACTTGCTGCAGAACAGCAGGAACTCTCGATGATTTTTGCCGGACAGCTGAAGGAGCATCGTGAAGTGAAGTTTGACCGCCTAGAGGATGTACCGGTATTATCCGGCGCACTCGCCCAGATTTGCTGTAAAGTAACTGCTTCACATGTAGAAGGGGATCATACATTATTTATTGGCCTTGTAACCGGACTTCAGGTAGATGATGGTGAACCGCTGATCTATTATAGCGGGCGTTATCGTTCCCTGCAAGTGGAATAGTTTGAATGATAGTCCTCCATAACTTTTCATGGGGGGTTTTGCGCTTTTCTATAGAAGATACGGTGTAAATATGTATAATATAAAATGGAATAAATAAAAGAGAGGCGCAGGCTGAAAAAGCAGAAAAAGAAAAACTGGAAGCGGCTAAAAAGCAGCAGGAAGAACAAGCGAAGAGTTTGAATTTAGAGCTTGTTACAATTGGCAGAGTTATCGATGGGGATACTATTGAAACAACTGACGGCAAAAAAATCCGCCTGGTTGGTGTCAATACACCCGAATCGACTACAAGGCATGAACAATATGGCAAGGAAGCAAGCAATTATACAACTTCTAAGCTAAATGGGAAGCAAGTATGGATTCAAAAGGATGTCTCAGAAACGGACCGATACGGCCGCTTGCTGCGAATCGTTTGGCTGGCCATCCCTGCGGACGATATGGATGAGAATGAAATACGCAGCAAGATGTTTAATGCGGATTTGGTTTTAAATGGTTACGC
>CAYNUT010000060.1:13955-20466 GCA_964400595.1 uncultured Neobacillus sp.
TATCCGCCAGATGTGAAATACAGCGATTTTTTTGTTAAGTTTGCCAGGGAAGCAAGAGAAGCGAACAAGGGGCTTTGGGCATATGGTGAGCAAGGGACAACAAAAGGGGACCTTGATTCCTCTTCCAATGCCAGCAGCAATAATTCTGGTTCGTCTCCTTCAGATGGGACAAGCTCTGACAGTTCATCTGGTAAAACGGAATTCTTCCAGAATTGTACGGAACTGCGGAAAGTATATCCTAATGGCGTACCTTCCACACACCCTGCCTATCAGGCAAAGCTTGACCGCGACCACGATAATACAGCCTGTGAGCAATAATTCAAATAAAGGGGAGACACAGTCACTTGGTGTCTCCCCTTTGCCTGTTTATCAGGAGCCCCTAGGGGGAATGTATAATTTATTTTCATACGTGAAACAATATGGTAAATCAAGGAGGAAGTGGTGGTTCAAGATCTTTTTCTTTAATCTTTTGAAGCACAAACGCTATGCAGGACATCGGCAAAAAAACCGAGGTTTTCATTCACAGCAAGATGTTGGTCCGATATATTCCGAGTTATCGATGAATATAAACGAGATTCAACGTTTTTTTCACCAAGCTCCTGATCTTGTCATTCGACGCTTCGAGTTCAATGGTAAGGGAACAAAAGCCGCTTTAGTGTATCTTGATGGCTTAACGGATAAATTAGCCATTAGTAATAATGTTTTATATTCTTTATTACAATTCTCTTTCGACCCGGAGAAGGAACTGCCGACTACTGTAGGGGATGTTGAAATCGTACATACATGGAATTCGGTAGAAAGTGCACTTTTGGATGGAGCTAGTGCCTTATTTATTGATGGGGAAACAAAAGCATTTCTTTTGGATACAAAGGGCTGGCCGCAAAGAGCGATAGAGGATCCGCAGCTTGAAACATCACTGAAAGGTGCACACCAGGGATTTGTAGAAACCGCGAGTCAAAATGTGGCGTTAATACGAAGGTATATTCCCAATTGCGAATTGGTCGTAAAGGAATTAAGAGTAGGGGTTCGCGGCAAGTCCAAGGTCTTTATATTATATCTTGCAGATGTTGTCCATCAAGAAATACTGCAGGAACTTGAAGATAGAATCAAAAAAATAAAATTGGATGTGATTATAAATACAGGAGAACTTGCTGAATTGATTGAAGATAATCCATATTCCCCGTTTCCTCAGTTTCTGTTAACCGAGAGACCTGATGGAGCAGCTTCCCAAATTCTTCAAGGACGAATTGCCGTAATTCTCGATCGTTCACCTTCTGTTTTAATCGCACCGATAACATTTATGTCTTTTTTTCAGAGTGTAGATGATTACAGCACACGCTGGATAGCTGCTTCATTCATAAGAATGCTGCGCTTTTTCGCGTTAATGGTTACATTATTTCTTCCTGCGACATATGTAGCGATGATTTCCTATAATTTCGAAGTGATTCCGTTGCAGTTATTCATTTCCATTGCTGAATCAAGGTCAATGGTACCATTTCCGCCAATTATAGAAGCCTTAATGATGGAAGTTACAATTGAAATGATGAGAGAAGCAGGGATCCGTCTTCCTGCCCCAATGGGACAGACGGTTGGAATTGTAGGGGGGATTGTGATCGGGCAGGCAGCTGTCCAGGCAGGGGTGGTAAGTAATATCATGGTAATCATCGTTGCTGCCACTGCAATCGCTTCGTTCATCATTCCCAGCTATGACATGGGAACAGCGATCAGAATGCTGCGCTTTCCAATGATGCTGATTGCAGCCCTGTTTGGCTTGACAGGCATCATGATAGGCTTCATGACAGTGATTGCCCATTTAATTTGTCTTGAATCACTTGGAACTCCATATGCAAGTCCATTTGCTCCTTTCCGATTCGCCGATATGAAGGACTCATTTATTCGGCTGCCTTTATGGAAAATGATTAACAGGCCTAAAAGTGTAAAAACCATGCAATCCAATCGTCAAGGGAAAAATAGATAGTAAGGGGTGAGGCAATGAGGAAATATACCTATAATGAAATCACCTTGCTGCAATTTATTTTTTTAATTACGGGGACTGAGATAGGTGTGGGCTTTTTATCCCTCCCTAGGGTTCTTGCTGAAAAAGCAGGAACGGACGGCTGGATGGGTATCATCATTGGCTGGTTAATGAGTATTGCTGCCAGTTTTTTTTTGGTTAAAACAGCTGAGAGATATCCGAACGATACGCTTTATGATATGCTGATCCGATTGTTCGGTAAGGTACTGGGGAAACTAGTTATTCTCCTTATTATGGGATATACCTTATGGTTTTCCTGGATCACCTTGATCAACAGCATGCTTTATATAAAAGCATGGTTTCTTCCTTATACTCCTAGTTACTTGATTGTCTTATTATTTACGATTCCGATTCTATTTATTGCAAGGAATGGGCTCCGTGTCATTGGGCGATATGCCGAATTAATTTTCTACATCACTTTTTGGCTCCCGGTTGTTTTTTTGTTTCCATTAAAGGACGGCAGTTTGCTGCATTTACTTCCATTGTTTAAAGCAGGCTGGATGGAGATTGCTTCTTCCGTGCTCCCGGTCATTTATTCGTTCCTGGGGTTTGAGCTTGCATTTTTCTTTTATCCTTTTTTACAGAAAAAACAATATGCCCTTCATGGAATTATCATTGCAAACACTTTATCAATGCTCTTTTATCTCCTTGCCACTCTTGCCTGTTTTGTGTTCTTTAGTCCGGATGGAATTGTTGATTTTAACCAGCCTGTGCTGAATTTGCTCAAGGTGATTGAATTTAAGTTTCTTCAGCGATTTGACATGATTATATTAAATGTTTTAATTCTTGTTTCCTCAACAACCTGGATCCCGTACATGTATTGCACAGTCTATTGTTCCAGTCAATTAATGAACAAACAGGACCATAGTTCGCATGTACCTGTTATGTTAGGTTTATTTATTGTAATCACATTTTTTGTTCAGCCGACCTGGAATGAGGTCCTATCCTGGCAAAAATGGGGATCAAATGCCGGGGTAGGTGTTGCATTTGTGCTCCCTGTTTTTTTATGGATATACAGCTGGGGCTTTGAGAAATATTCACGGAGGAGAAATTCATGAGGAGAAAACTAGTGTATTGCCATTTGGTACTTGTTCTGATCCTCGCTGGGTGTTATGATACAACTCCTATAGAAGATGTGAGCCCTTCGCTTATTGTTGGAATTGACTTGGATAAAAAGGGTCACTTGTTGGTATTTATGTCAAGCCCGGTGTTTAGCAAAGAAGTAAAAGAAAATGAGGAAGTCTATCAAGTAGAATCAGCGACCCTCCGAAATTCCAGGGATCAATTTGATGAAAGGGTCATGGCCTTAACAACCAGAAGTAATACTCAGATCGTTTTGGTCGGTAAACGTCTATTAAAACAAAAAAATTGGGTGGACTATCTTGATCCTATCTACAGGGATCCTAAAAATACAGTAACTTCTCGTCTTGTTGCTGTTGATGGATCTGTTTCCGATGTTATTTTCGATAAGCCAAAAGATAAACCGCGCCTTCCCTTGTACTTAGCGAAATTAATTGATACTGCCGCCCGGAGAAATATTGTCAAAAGGACGAGCCTTCAGGATTTTCGCAGACAATTTAGGGACAAAGGAAGGACTCCGTGGATCACTGAATTAAAAAGGGAGAAGAGAATCAGGCTAACAGGCTCCGCGCTGTTTTCACAAACTGGCCAGTACAAATTATCAATAACACCGGCAGAAAATCAATTATTACGAATATTAGAAGGTGAGAGAGACGGTGAAATTCTCATAACGATCCCCGTTTCTCTAAAATCCGTTCAGAAAGACAAACGATATATTAGCTTCGCCGTTCCAGTGATGAAAGTAAGGAAAAAGGTCAAGTACCATGGACGGTTTGTATTCGACATCAATGTAAAATTAAAAATTACTTTAAATGAAAAACTCTTTCCATTTGATATCGAAAAAAAACAGGCGAAGCTTGAAAAAATGATTGATCATCAGCTTGAAAATGAAATGAACCGATTAATAAGCAAAATACAAAAGGCGCAGCTGGATCCTTTAGGACTTGGTCTATATGCAAGGGCCTATACGTATCCTGAATGGAAAAAAATAGAGAACCAATGGGGAGAGGCTGTGGCAAAATCAAAAATAAACATACATGTCAAGACAACAATTAAAAGTATGGGATCAATACGATAAATTAAAGACAAATGAAAGGGAGACGCGGATAAGCAAGTCTCCCTTTCTAGTAAATTTTTTATTTGCCAGTTATGTTTTATCTTTTCATTGAACTATATTTTTATTTATTACTAACCTGCATGTCTCTCTCTAAGATATGCTCTTTTATCCAATTAGAAATAAAATCTAGTAATTCTATAATATATTCATTTTGTCCTTGATCAATGCGACTATAATCAATTTCATCAAATTTCTTGATAAAATCTTCATGCTCAACTTTATGTGCAAAGAATCCCTTATAACCTACCTTTAACAAGTATTCTTCTTCCGCACTAAAATGAAACACAGTATATTCCTTTAGTTCATTTATGATATCAATGATTTTGTCATACTTATCTAAACAAAAATCATTCCTAAAAAGTCCATATGCCTTGTTTCCAATTTCAAATAGCATTTTGTGCTGTTCATCAATAAATTCAATTCCTGTTTCATAGTCTTTTTTCCATTTTAGCATTAGCATTTCTCATCCTTATCTAATATTATTCATTCCAATTAATAATATATTATACCAATTAAGGAAATATTTCCGAATATCTTGACAAAATGGTGACGAAATTACTATGATTATTAAAATCATGGGTAAAAGTGTAAGATCAAATTTTTTTATTTTGGAGTATTTATTTAGAGTATAATTAGATTGTTTGATTAATTAATGGCAAAGGTTACGGAGGAATAGGTTAATGTTTAATAACATCAAAGGGAAATCAAAAGCTTTCGAAAAACTCCAAATAGTTGAAAAAGATGTTGTGCTTGAAGTAGATGAATTTAAAGACCTTCCTAATCAATTAAGGATTATTCAGTTAGGAAGGCGAGATTTAGCTATAGCAAAAGTGATTCAACCGTATTTTGAAAAGCACATGGAGATCATTGTCAGCAACTACTACGAACAGATTCAAAAAGAAGGAACATTAGAGAAAATTATTAGAGACAACAGTACGGTGGATAAATTAAAAGGTACTTTAAAAAAGCATCTTTATGAGCTTTTTTCAGGGGTTATTAATGATAAATTCGTCAAGCAGCGCAATCGAATTGCCCATGTTCATCTAGTAATTGGTTTAAATACAAAATGGTATATGGGAGCCTTTCAAAGTTTATTTCAAACTTTCTCAAAAATACTGCAACAATATATTGAAGATAAAGACGAACTGCTAGAGGCGATAAACGTTGTTTCCAAACTTCTTAACTTAGAGCAGCAATTAGTATTAGAAGCATATGAAGAAGAGATGGAAAGAATGAAGCAGGAAGAACGAGAGAAGAAGCATTTACGAGAACGAGTATCAACTACTGCCGAAGAATTATCTCTTATCGTCCAACAAACCAGCACATCCGTATCCTCATTAACTAACAAGACAACAGGTATGGTGGCGCTTGCTACAGTAGGGGCAGAATCTGCTGATCAAGTACAAGATAAGTCGATTCAAGGGAAAAAAGGAATTGATGACCAGCAGTTAGAAATGAACAATATTTTGATGCATACCCAGGCCATCACAGCTGAAATAAAAATTTTGCAGGAAAATTCCCTGAAAATTGACGAAGTGGTTCAGATTGTGAAGAAAATAGCGGACCAAACCAATCTATTAGCTTTAAATGCTTCTATAGAATCTGCAAGAGCAGGAGAGCATGGAAAGGGCTTTGGGGTTGTCGCCAATGAAGTGAAAAAATTGGCTGAACGAACCAAAGAATCTGTCACAGATGTCAACGAATTAATTCGAAAAAATCATGCCCAGGTGAAAAACGTTACGGCCATGATCGTCCAGGTCAACGACTTAGTTCAAAACGGATCAAAAAAAATGAATGCCATAACCGATTTCTTTACAAAAATTGTGGAAGAGGTAGAAAATAGTAAAATCCAAAGTAATGCAATTGAAACAGAACTAGAATCGTTTGCATATTATTTTGAAGAAATCAATCGAGCTGTAGTTCACCTATCCCAGACAACTGATGATTTAACACAAATAATTCAGGATTTATAAAAAGGCAGAGAGGGCTTCAAAATTGGAGTCCTCTTTGTTTTTTCATCATATGTCTAATTATTAAACTTAAAATATGATTTCAAGAAATCATGCAAGGAAATCCATTAAATTTAAATTGTCAGTTGTAATAAGGTTACGCAGGATTTTTCTGAATGAATTTTCGCTGCCATGGCAAGAAAATGGTATACGCAGCGAAGTAAACAGGAGTTGACCACCATGTATTCCAATGTTTTAATTTCATCAATCCAACTTTAATAGTTAACCACTCTAATATAAGAGATAAAATAACAAATGAGAAAACAAAAA
>CAYNUT010000061.1:0-4813 GCA_964400595.1 uncultured Neobacillus sp.
TGGTAAAGCGGTCATTTTTGACTTGTCCGAAGAAAATGGTTCTCGGCTGCAAAACGAGTTAGGGGATTCCGTTTTATTTTTAAAAACAGATGTAACGAAGGAAGAAGATATTCAAGCAGCTGTTAATCAAGCAGCTGAATTTATGGGCGGGTTGAATACGGTGGTGAACTGCGCAGGAATTGGAATTGCCGAGAAGGTCCTCGGCCGAAATGGTGTCCATAATCTAGCACTCTTTTCAAGGGTGATTAATGTCAATTTAATTGGAACCTTCAATGTTATCCGGATTGCTGCCGAGAAGATGGCGGTGAACGAGACGAATGAACATGGAGAAAGAGGCATCGTGATTAATACGGCTTCTGTTGCCGCATTTGATGGACAAATCGGCCAGGCGGCGTATAGTGCCTCCAAAGGCGGTATTGTCGGGATGACCCTGCCGATTGCACGTGAGCTTGCGCGCTGCGGAATCCGTGTGATGACGATTGCCCCAGGGCTTTTCCACACGCCGATGTTCGATACACTGCCGCAGGAAGCAAGGGATTCTCTTGGGAAAATGGTACCGTTCCCGCCGAGGCTAGGTTACCCGGCTGAATACTCCCAGCTCGTTCAAAGCATTATCGAAAATCCAATGCTCAACGGCGAAACGATTCGTCTCGACGGGGCCATTCGGATGCAGCCGAAATAATAGAGGAAAAATGGCAGCCTACTCGCAGATGCGGGTGGGTTGTTTTTTGGTCCTGAAAAGAGGGATAGAGTTCCCAACGGTTTATCTGAGGTGCTGGACTGCCCGCGAAACGTAAAAAGCACCAATGGAAGAGGGTTTCAGCGACAAACTAGAGAAATATATATATAGAATTTTTCCAAACTATTCTTTTTACAGAAATGAGGTCATTTTCATGCTGCGAGTATTGGCATTAATCATTTTGATGGGATTCGTTGGGTACGGGTTATTGGCTTTGAACTTTGTCGGCTGGATCCTTGGTTTTGGCATCATTGCCGGTTTGTTAATTGAGGTGTTAATCCGATTAAATGACCTTGATTACAGGTTATTAAAGTTAGCGCCTAAGCGGGATAAGGTGAAGGCAGCTGTTGAAAGCTATCATGAGGAAAACAAGTCATTATAGATTGAGCATCGGAGGACACCTAGTTGAAAAAAATAGTAGCAGCTTATTTGAAAAATAAAATAGCTCGATTTTTGATTACGATAGGGAACAAATTGACTTAATATTCTATACTTAATATTCAAAAAATTCCACTTCGTTTGTTACAATAAAGGTATGTAAATTGCGGGGAGTGAGGCAATGCTCCAATTTAAAGATATTATTACCCAGGTCGATTGTCTTGTCACAGAAGCAACAACGCTTGCAGAAGCGATTGACCTGATGTTCAAAAAGAAGTGGAATCTGCTGCCGGTGACGGACCAAAACAACCAGCCTGCTGGTGTTTTTACTCGGAGCAGCCTCCATCAAATGGTGATGGAAGAATGCCCCCTGACAACTCCAATCAAACAGTATATTAAGAAGCATGTCGAGACGGTCAGTATTGACACCCCATATGAAAAAATTGAGGAAATTGTTAAAACAAGCAAAGTAGGCACCGGCGTTGTTGTCGATGCTCAGAACCGGGTTGTGGGCATCTTAACGAAAACCGACATGGTCATGTTTCTTTTAAAAACTTCTCAAGAACTGCAGACGATCAAAAATTTAAAAAGAACACTCGAGACCGCCATCGACCACGCTTTTGACGGGATTGTCATGATCGACGAAAAGAAAATCATCCAAATGGTCAGCCCTCCTCTACTTGAATTATTCAACCTTCAAATTGATCAGGTGCTTCATCAGCCAGCTGCAAAGGTCCTGCCGCAGCTGCATTTAGAAAAAGTGTATGCCTCTGAAACAGCAGAGGTCAGCGGCTTTTTGAAAATCAATGGGATAAAATATATGGTTCACCGGATTCCAATTATAGAAGACGGAAAGGTCATCGGAGCGATTGGCAAGGTCGTGTTCCGCCAATTAAATGAAGTGAGCGAGCTTTTTAAAAAGCTGCAACACGCCGAAAGCAAGGCTGAATTTTACCATCAGCAATACCAAAAGTCAGAATCTGCCCGGTTCACTTGGGATCATATTTTAAGTGTTGACCCATTTATGGAAAAATTAAAACATAGCGGCACGAAAGCTTCCAAAGGCCGGTCCACCGTCCTCATCCGCGGCGAAAGCGGAACAGGCAAAGAACTATTTGCCCACGCTATCCATAACAGCAGCGCCAGAAGCGGCGGCAAATTTGTCGTTGTCAATTGCGCCGCTATCCCGGAGGATTTACTGGAATCAGAGTTTTTTGGCTATGAAGAAGGGGCTTTTACTGGCGCCAAACAAAAGGGGAAAATCGGCAAATTTGATTTGGCCAACGGGGGAACGCTTTTTCTCGATGAAATCGGAGACATGTCGCTCGCTCTGCAGGCGAAATTGCTCCGCGTGCTGCAGGAGCGGGAATTCTATCGGGTCGGCGGAACGGCGAGAATTAAGGTCGATGTTAGAATTATTGCCGCCACGAACAGGAATCTCGAAGAAATGGTCAAGGACGGCCTGTTCCGCGAAGACTTATATTACCGTCTTAACGTCATCTCATTAAATGTCCCGCCGCTCCGTGACCGACTTTATGATGTTGACCACTTAATCAGCCAGTTTATGGTTGAACTGAATCAAATCCTGGCCACAAGCATCACGGGAATCGAGGATCGTGCCAGAGAGGTGCTGTTAGGCTATAGCTGGCCCGGCAATGTCCGGGAGCTGCGGAATGTGATGGAGCGGGCGATGACTTTTGCGGAAAACGGAAAAATAAAAATCGAAGACCTGCCCGAGTATTTAACAGAGCAGGTTACAATTAGAGACCCGGATTTGGGCAGGTCGATGGTGGAAAATGCTGAACTCGAGGCAATTAAAATGGCTCTTTTGCAGGTGCAGGGAAATAAGGTTAAGGCCGCCAAGCTGCTCGGAATCAGCCGCTCCGGTTTATACGAAAAGATCAAAAAATACCAGCTCTAAAGCTAGTGTCCAGTTAATGGACACTTTTTTGTTTGGAATGTGTTTTAAAAAATCAGCCCTTTCGCCAAAGTGCCTCACAGATTGTTTTTCGAATATTGGCATAGAAGTTGCATGATTTTAGATGGGAGAAATATTTATAAAAGAGGAGGATGAGGACATTGATAATCGGCAATCTTCTATCACAAAATGCCCGCAAGTTCCCGGAATTATTGGCGATTGAATGTGAAGGAAGGACCTTTACGTATCGTCAATTTAACGAAGAAGTGAACAGGCTGGCCCACGGTTTATTAGAACTTGGGGTTAAAAAAGGTGACAAACTTGCCTTAATGATGAAGAACTCTGACCATTTTGCCTTTACCTTTTTCGCTGCTGCAAAAATTGGCGCAGTCGCAGTACCAATAAACTTCCGTCTAACCGCAGTCGAAGTGCAATACATTTTATCTCAATCGGATGCAGTGATCGTTGTCTGCGACAAAGAATTTGAGAAATTAATATTTGAAGCGAAGATGGGAACAGCGGTCCGTTTCGCGGCGGTAACAGGCGAACCGGAAATTGCCGGCTTCCTTTCTTATGAAAATGTTTTATCCGATAATTGCAGCGAACCTGAAGTCGAGATTTCCGAAAAGGATGATTTTGAAATCCTCTATACTTCAGGCACAACAGGACGTCCAAAAGGTGCACTATTTGACCATCGTCAAATTTTTAATGTGGGCATTTCCGTCATCATCAACATGGGAATGAGACCTCATGAAAGGATTCTTCATCTTGCACCATTATTTCACTCTGCCCAGCTAAATTTGTTCTTTATTTCCGGTGTTGCCCTTGCCGCCACCCACATCATCCACCGCGATTTTCATCCAGTTAAAACCCTGCAGGCGATTCAAGAACATAAAATTACCCATTTGTTTGCCGTCCCGGCCATGTATAACTTCCTGCTCCAGGTACCGAATGCCGCTGACTATGATTTGTCCTCCATCAAACGCTGCGGGTATGGTGCCGCCCCTATGGCACCGGAGCTTGTGAAGCGGAGCATGGAAATCTTTAAAACCGACCAATTTTACAATTTGTGTGGTTTGACGGAGGCGGGACCGGGTGGGATTCTGTTGGATCCGGAAGGCCATAAATATCATCTTGGTAAAGGCGGGAAGCCGATTTTTATGACGGAAACAAGGGTTGTCAATGAAGAAGGCAAGGATGTGCAGCCCGGCGTGGTGGGCGAATTCATTGTCCGCAGTCCGATGGTGATGAAGGAGTATTATAAAAAGCCGGAGGAAACGCGCAGCACCTTGAAGGGAGGGTGGCTCTACACCGGCGATTTGGCCGTGATTGATGAGGAAGGCTATATCACTCTTGTTGATCGGAAAAAAGACATGATTATCTCAGGCGGTGAAAATGTTTATTCTGTTGAGGTGGAAAGCGTTCTCTATGAGCACCCGGCTGTCCTTGAAGCAGCAATTATCGGTCTGCCGGATGAAGTATGGGGCGAGGCCGTCTGCGCTGTGATTGTTCCAAAAGAGGGTGCTGTGATTGATGAACAGGAATTGCGCGGCTTCTGCCGCTTGAAGCTTGCAGGGTATAAGGTTCCGCGCAGGATTTTTATCGAGCCGGTGCTGCCAAGAAATGCTTCTGGAAAAATACTCAAATACCAGCTGCGGGAGAAAATGAAGGAAGCTGGAAGAGTGAAGGCGGACTAATGTATTAGAAGATGATTTCCAGCAAAAGTCGTTAGGATCGAAAAATAGGTCGTAAATGAGTAGAAATAGGTCGTAAATCCC
>CAYNUT010000061.1:4913-20084 GCA_964400595.1 uncultured Neobacillus sp.
AGTCGTTAGGATCGAAAAATAGGTCGTAAATGAGTAGAAATAGGTCGTAAATCCCCCAAAAAGGGTCGTTAACAGCGGAACATTTCAATAAAACTCAAAGAGAGGACAGCGGCCTTAAAAATTGAGAGCGCTTCCGCGCAAGAAAGCGAGGTAAATTCATATGAAGCATTCCTATTTAAATGAAGATCATGAAATTTTTCGCCAGTCGCTAAGAAAGTTTTTAGAAAAAGAGGCATATCCCTTTTATGAAGAGTGGGAGGAGGAGCGGATGATTCCCCGCTCCCTATGGAGGAAGATGGGGGAGCAGGGTTTCCTCTGCCCGGATATTGATGAGAAATATGGCGGCAGCGAAGTCGATTGGGGTTTTAATGTCGTCATCAACGAGGAACTCGAGCGGGTCGGCTCAGGATTAGTCGGAATGGGGCTTCATAATGATATCGTCGTTCCGTACATCACCTCATACGGGACGGAGGAGCAAAAGCAGCGCTGGCTGCCAAAATGTGTCACCGGTGAAATCATTACCGCTATTGCCATGACCGAGCCTGGAACAGGTTCTGACCTTGCCAACATTAAAACGACAGCCAAACTTGAAGGCAGCCATTATATTGTCAACGGGCAAAAAACTTTCATTACTAATGGCATTCAATCTGACCTTATCGTTGTTGCCGTGAAAACGGACCCGCAGGCGGTACCGCAGTACAAAGGGGTCAGCCTCCTTGTCATTGAACGGGATACTCCTGGTTTCTCAAGAGGACGAAAGCTGAATAAAGTTGGCCTCCATTCCCAGGACACCGCGGAATTAATTTTTGAAGACTGCAGGGTGCCGAAGGGAAATCTCCTCGGAGAAGAAGGAAAAGGCTTCCTTTATCTGATGGAAAAACTCCAGCAGGAAAGGCTTCTCGTTGCAATTGCGGCGCAAACAGCCTCGGAGGTGATGCTGCAGCAAACCATCGATTATGTAAAAAGCAGGGAGGCTTTTGGAAAACCAATCAGTTCCTTCCAAAATACGCAATTTAAAATTGTCGAAATGGCCACTGATATCGAGATGACCAGAGCTTTTTTGGATCAGTTAATCGCTGAGCACATCGCAGGCAAAAACGTCGTTACGAAGGTGTCGATGGCTAAATGGAAGCTCTCGGAAAACGCCAAGAAGATTGCCGCAGAATGCTTGCAGCTCCACGGCGGCTACGGCTATATGGAAGAATACGAGATTGCGAGAAGATTCCGTGATATTCCGGTGGCAAGCATCTACGCCGGAACCAATGAAATCATGAAAACAATTATTGCAAAAAATTTAGGATTATAGAAAGCGAGGAATGACAAAATGGGAGAAGTAGTAATTGTCGAGGGTGTCCGCACCCCGGTAGGAAGAAGAAATGGCCTCTTAAAAGGAATCCGCCCGGATGACTTGGCGGCATTGGCATTAAAAGAGCTCGTAAACAGGGCAGGCATTAACCCCGCCGTCATTGACGATGTAATTCTAGGCTGCGTCACACAGTCAGGAGAACAGGCAGGAGACATTGCAAGGGTTGCTGCCTTAATCGCCGGCTTCCCAATTGAGGTGCCAGGCACCACGATAGACCGCCAGTGCGGTTCGAGCCAGCAGGCTGTTCATTTTGCAGCCCAGGCCATCCTTGCGGGTGATATGGATGTGGTCATTGCCGGCGGTGTGGAAAGCATGTCCCGTGTGCCGATGGGCTCGAACTATAAAGGGGCCGAAGAGCCTTTCAGCCCGAATTTACGCTTGAAGTACGAAATGATTCATCAAGGTTTGTCGGCAGAAAGGATTGTTGAAAAATATGGCTTCACTCGCGGGGAGGTCGATCAATTTTCTCTTCAAAGCCATCAAAAAGCCTTGAAAGCACAGGAAGAAGGGTATTTTAATAAAGAAATTTTTCCGCTGGAAGTGACTCTGGAAGATGGAACCACCACTGTTGTCAAAGAAGATTCCGGTCCAAGAAAAGGAACATCATTGGAAGCGCTCGCGGCCCTAAAGACTTCTTTTAAAGAAGATGGTGTCATCCATGCCGGCAACTCTAGCCAAATCAGTGACGGGGCGGCAGCTGTACTGCTCATGTCCCGCGAAAAAGCGGAAGAGCTCGGACTTAAACCCCGCTTCCGTGTCCACACCCGCGTCGTCGTTGGTTCTGACCCGACTTTAATGCTGACAGGGCCGATTCCTGCAACACAAAAGGCTCTTGAAAAAGCAGGACTGTCCATCAACGATATTGATGTTTTTGAAGTCAATGAAGCATTTGCACCTGTGCCGCTTGCCTGGCTGAAGGAAACGGGAGCCGATCCGTCTAAGCTTAATCCAAATGGCGGCGCGATTGCTCTCGGACACCCGCTTGGCGGAAGCGGCGCACGGTTAATGGTGACGATGATGCACGAGCTTGAGCGCACCGGCGGCCGCTACGGACTGCAAACGATGTGCGAAGGCCACGGCATGGCAAATGCGACGATAATTGAACGGATGAACTAGCAGATTTTTAGATACGCAAATACATTAGGTGAATTCGCAAATACACCAGCTTTTTTACAAATAAAAAAATTGGAGGCGATTCAATGACGACGACAATCGGAAAAATCTTTGATTTGACGGTGAAAAAATTCCCGAACAAAGAAGCTCTATATGATGTGCGGAAAAACGTCCGCTACACATATAAAGAGTGGAGCGAACAGGTAAACCGCCTAGCTAACGCCCTGCAGCAGGAAGGAATCAAAAAGGGTGACCGTGTTTCGACCTTTATGTTCAACACGGAGGAGTTAGGGACTGCCTTTTTTGCCTGTGCAAAAATCGGCGCCATTTTCAATCCAATTAATTTCCGTCTCATGCCGGAGGAAGTAGCCTATATTTTATCAGATGCAGCCCCGAAGGTTGTTCTTTTTGAAAAAGCCTTAGAGCCAGTTATTGCGTCTATTGCAAAGCGATTTGAAAAAATCGCCTTCTGGTTCATCGACGAGGAACCCCCTGCATATGCCGTCAGCTATAAGGAAAAGCTCGCCGCTGCACCTGCTGCGCCTGTTCAGTCAGAGGTAAAAGAAACCGACATCTATGCGTTTATCTATACAAGCGGCACAACCGGAAGGCCAAAAGGCGTCATGCATACACACCGCAATATGGTGGATCAGAGCATCTTTTGTATTGCATCTCAAAAGATGGAAATGAATGATGTGGGCCTCGTAACGGCACCCATGTTCCATTGTGCAGAACTGCATTGTGCATTCCTGCCAAGGGTGCACTTTGGGGTGAAAAATGTCATCCTGCATCAGTTCAATCCAAAGGCCATCCTTCAATTAGTCGGGCAAGAAAAAATCACTAAAATGTTTGCAGCACCCACGATGTGGAATATGCTGCTTCAGGAAGACCTTACCCAATATGACCTTTCCAGTCTGAAGCTGGGCCTATACGGCGCGGCACCAATGGCCCCGTCACTCGTGCATGCGCTTCATGATCGCTTTGGAATCTCCTTAATTCAAGCGTACGGAATGACGGAGATGGGACCGGCAATTACCTTCTTGTCAGAGGCCGACCAGTTGCGAAAAGCGGGTTCAGCTGGGCAGGCAGCTTTAAGCCACGATATTCGGATTGTACGCACAAGGGAAGACGGACCGTCCGATCCGGATGATGTCGTTCCAGCAGGAGAAACCGGCGAGATCATTGTGCAGGGGCCATGTATGATGCTTGGCTACTACAATCGCGAAGAAGCGACGGAAAAGGCGATGTATAAAGGCTGGTACCATTCTGGAGACATCGGCTATTTGGATGAAGAAGGCTTCCTTTATGTCAATGACCGTGTTGATGACATGATTATCAGCGGCGGGGAAAATATTTATCCGCGTGAGGTGGAGGATGTGCTGCATGCCCATCCTGGCGTCCTTGATGTCGCGATTGTGGGCCAGCCTGATGACCGCTGGGGCGAAACGGTTTCGGCATTTGTTGTCAAAAAAGATCCGAACTTAACCGAGCAGGAGTTGGATGAGTTCTGTAAAAACAGTGACAAACTGGCCAATTATAAGCGGCCGCGCAAATATGTTTTCTGTGAGGTTCTGCCGCGCAATGCCAGCGGAAAAATTCAGAAATTCATTCTCAGAAAACAGCTGGAGGAGCTTTTTGCCCCAGGCTCAACCAATTTGTAAGGAAGGCTGCAAAAATGCTAAAAGGAATAAAAGTAATCGATTTTACTAATTATCTGCCCGGCCCTTACGCAACGCTCCGTTTAGCGGAGCTTGGTGCAGAAATCATCAAGATCGAGCCGCCGGACGGGGATCCCGCCCGAAATACAGGAAACGGTTTAGTCTTTCGCGCTAACAACCGCCGGAAAAAAAGCATCTGCCTGAACTTGAAAGAAAAAGAAGGTGTCGAAGCTGCGTTGAAATTAATCGCGCAAGCGGATGTGGTCATCGAAAGCTTCAGACCTGGGGTAATGGAAAAGCTTGGGCTTGGATATGAAAACGTTAAAAAGGTAAAACCGGATATCGTCTATTGTTCCATCTCTGGCTACGGCCAAGAGGGGCTGTTAAGCAGGCTTGGAAATCATGACATCAATTACATGGCCTTAAGCGGAGTCCTTTCCCAGCTTAAGGATCAACAAGGCAGACCCATTCATCCCTCGATTACGATAGCAGATTATTTGGGAGGGTTTGCCGCCAATGAGCGCATTTTGGCTGGGCTTGTCTCCCGTTCGCTGACAGGGCAAGGAAGCTATCATTCTATTTCCATTACCGAGCAGCTTATATCATTGCTCGGAAATCATGTCATGGTTGAAAAAGCAACCGGAGAGGGGGCCGGCATTCCGGTTTTGAACGGAAGCGTCATCTGTTATGGTCTCTATGAAACGAGTGATGGGCGGTTTATGAGCCTAGGAGCGCTTGAGCCAAAATTTTGGCAGAATTTTTGCCAGGCAAATGGCCTTGACGAATGGACCGCAGCCAATTTTTCAAAGACAGATGCCAACAACCCGGTGTTCCAGGAAGTCATCGCTCTTTTTAAAAGCAAAACCTTTTACGAGTGGATCGAGTTTGCCCAAAGGGTTGATTGCTGCATGGCACCGGTTTTGGAAATCGGTGAGCTTTACGAGAATCCATATTTTCAAGAAAAAGGGCTTATCTTCTCATCGGCATGGGGGGATTATCAGGTTAAAATGCATAGCGGCCTGAAACAGGAAACGGTCAGTCCGCCGCCGGGAAAAGGAGAGCATAATCAGGAGATTTGCATATAAAAAACAGACTGCCGAGGGCGATGATTCCCGGCAGTCTGTTGATTTATTATGACCTTTTTAGATTACCCTTATTAGATGAAATATCAATTCCTTGTAAAAATCGATAAATGTTTAGCTTAACAGTATAATGATTATAAGAAATCGAAAGGGGTCTCTCAATGTTTGATCAAGCACTTCCTTTACTAGAATCCTATTTTGGCTATCGCACTTTCCGGAAAGGACAGGAACAGGCCATCCGCTCGGTGCTGGAAGGAAAAAACACCATTTGTGTTATGCCGACAGGCGGAGGGAAATCGATTTGCTACCAAATTCCTGCTCTTGTCCTGCCGGGAACCGCCATCGTGATTTCCCCGCTTATTTCCTTAATGAAGGACCAGGTTGATGCCCTCGAACAAGCAGGTATTTCAGCAGCTTTCATCAATAGTTCCCTTAGTTTTAAAGAAGCGAATGAACGTATCAATCAAGCCAAGCAGGGAAAGTACAAATTACTGTACATTGCGCCGGAGCGCCTCGAGTCTCCTGATTTTATCGAGGACCTTTGTGAAATGGAAATTCCGTTAGTCGCCGTTGATGAAGCTCATTGTATCTCACAGTGGGGTCATGATTTCCGCCCAAGCTACCGCCATATCCAGCAAATGGTCCACAATCTGCCTCAGCAGCCTATTGTCCTGGCATTGACCGCCACCGCCACCCCAAGGGTGCGTGAGGATATTTGCCATCTTTTAGACATCGACGAAAGAAGCACCATTATCACCGGCTTCGAACGCGAGAACCTGACTTTTTCAGTAATTAAAGGTCAAGACCGGCTTAAGTTCCTCCTGGACTATTTGAAAAAGAACGAAAAAGAAGCGGGTATTATTTACGCAGCAACACGGAAAAACGTCGATCAGCTATATGAGAGGCTCTGTAAAGAACATATTAATGCCTCCCGTTACCATGCCGGCATGAACGATGCCGACCGGATTCAGGAGCAGGAACAATTTTTACAGGATAAAGCATCTGTCATGGTGGCGACATCTGCCTTCGGGATGGGGATTGATAAAAGCAATATCCGCTATGTCGTGCACTTTCAGATGCCTAAAAATATGGAGAGCTATTATCAGGAGGCAGGGCGTGCAGGAAGGGACGGGCTCGCGAGCGAATGTATCCTTCTGTACTCCCCGCAGGATGTCCAGATTCAGCGCTTCTTAATCGACCAATCCAGTGATAAAGGCCGTATATCAGCGGAACTGGAGAAGCTGCAGGGGATGGTCGATTATTGCCATACGGAAAGCTGTCTGCAGGAATTTATATTAAAATACTTTGGAGAAACCGAAACCGAGTCCTGCGGGAGATGCGGCAATTGCACCGATTCCCGGACAAGCATTGACGTCACGAAAGAAGCGCAGATGGTCATGTCCTGCGTGATACGGATGGGCCAGCGTTTTGGAAAAAATATAACCGCACAGGTGTTAACCGGCTCAAAAAATAAAAAGGTAACGGAAATGGGATTCGAGCGGCTTTCCACCTATGGAATCATGAAGGACAAAAGCGCGAAGGATGTCAGCGATTTTATAGAATTTTTGATTTCACAGGAGTTAATTGGCATTGAGCATGAGACATTTCCGACACTTTACGTTTCATCAAAAGGGAAAGATATTTTGCTGGGAAAAGAGCAGGTGTACCGCCGCGAGACGGTACAGGTGAGACAAGTATCGAAGAATGACCCATTATTTGAAGAATTGAGAGAGGTGCGGAGGCAGATTGCTGAAGCCGAAAAAGTACCGCCATTTGTGATTTTCTCCGATGCTGCTTTAAAAGATATGTGCGCCAGGCAGCCTAAAACAAGCGAAGAGTTTTTACAGGTCAGCGGTGTTGGGGAACATAAGCTGCAGAAATACGGCCTTGCCTTTATTCAAGCCATCCTCACCTTTTGTGAAGCCAATCCAGATTACACGAGCGAGATGGAACCTTCCATGGCGGCCCCCAAAAAAAACGCGAAGAAAGCAGTGGGCGATTCTCATTTAGAAACATTGTCTTTACATCAAAAGGGCATAACAATTCAGGAAATTGCCGAAAAAAGAGAACTTGCCATCACCACAGTCGAAAACCATCTGCTTCAATGTGCCCAGCAGGGGCTGGAAGTTGATTTTTTAAGGCTTATCCCAAATGAATATATCCCTCTTTTGGAAAAAGCAGTGAAAGAGGCTGGACGCGAGCGATTGAAGCCAATTAAAGAACGGCTCCCGGAGGAAGTCAGCTATTTTATCATCAAGGCTTATACCTATTTTTTAAGCAAATAAATAATAAGGAGCAGATGGCTGATGAAAGTTTCCCTTTTTGTCAGCCATTTTTCATTTTTCCATTTAATAGAATTCTTCTGCGATGTGTTATGATGAAACTAGCAATTATTGATAGAAGGTGATGGTTATCGAAAATCAGGAAATAGTATTACGCCTGCAGGATTTAAGAAAGGACTATGGCACAAAAAAAGTATTAAAAGGCATTGATTTAACAGTCTGCCGCGGGCAGATTATCGGTTATATTGGACCAAATGGTGCAGGAAAAAGTACGACGATTAAAATTTTGCTTGGATTGGAAGGCGGCTATTCCGGGCGGGTAGACATTTTTGGCGAGGAAATCAATGAGAAAACCATAGGGTATAAAAGAAGGATAGGCTATGTGCCGGAAATTGCCGAGCTTTACGATAATCTAACCGCGATGGAATATCTAACCTTTGTTGGCGAACTGTATGGAATGGATTTACAAGCGGCCGATGAAAAGGCCCAAAAGCTCATGAAGGTTTTTGGCCTGGAAGAGGTTTACCACTCGCGAATCGCCTCATTCTCGAAAGGGATGCGGCAAAAGGTGCTGATCATTTCGAGCTTGATACATAATCCTGACCTCTTATTTTTGGATGAGCCATTAAGCGGCCTTGATGCAAACAGTGTGATGGTAGTTAAAGAAATTCTGGCGATTCTTGCTTCGAGGGGAAAAACCATCTTCTACTCCTCCCATATCATGGATGTTGTCGAGAAAATTAGTAATCGGATTATCTTAATTAATGATGGAAAAATTGTCGCAGATGGCAGCTTCAAAGAATTAAAGGAGTCAAATAAAGAGGGGACATTAGAACAAATATTCAATTCTCTGACTGGTTTTAATGAACATCAGGCCATGGCTGAGGAATTTGTATCGATTGTTCAAGAGGTGTAAGCCGTGAAGGACTTCCGAACGTTAAAAATCTTAGATTTATTTCGAGTTCTTTTTGAGAGATTTGGTGTCGATTATCCCATCATGAGAAAAATTTTGGCGGTCAAATTAACAATGGACGGCCGAAGAACCCCGACAATCTTTAATCAGCAAGCAAAGAAAACGAATAAGCCTGAAGAAAATGGCTTTATCAAGTCATTAGGGATGTATGTGCTCTTTAGTGTCATGCTGATTCCCGTGGTCGTTATTGGAGAAAACTATCTCTATCAAATGAGCATCTTTTTTGGAATTGTGATGTTTTTAGTTATGACTTCAATGATTTCCGACTTTTCCAATGTCCTCCTCGATGTAAAGGATAAGGGCATTTTGCTGACTAAGCCAATAGGAAAAAAGACCATAAATGCAGCAAAAACGGTGCACATTTGTATTTATTTACTTTTTTTGACGGCTGCCCTCACTGCTGTTCCTATAGTGATTGGGACATTTAGACATGGGATTTTATTTTTCATTCTTTCATTTGCCGGGTTAATTTTGGTCAATTTATTTATTGTTGTCATAACGGCCATTATTTATTATTTCATCCTGCGTTATTTTGACGGTGAAAAGCTGAAGGATATCATTAATTATGTTCAAATTGGCTTATCCGTTTCGATTGCTGTCGGTTATCAGTTTCTGGGAAGGGCCTTCAGCTTCGTTGATATGAAGGTTTCCTTTGCACCAAGCTGGTGGCATTTTTTCATTCCTCCGATCTGGTTTGGGGCTCCTTTTGAGTGGTTCTTGCAGCGCGATTCAAACTTTTATATCGTGGTTTTTTCATTTATGGCTTTGTTTGTACCGATCATTGCCATCCTTCTATACAGCCGGATGATTCCCTCCTTTGAAAGAAATCTCCAAAAGCTGGCGAATGATAGCGGGGATAGCAAACGTAAAGATCGCAAATGGAAAAAACGGATTTCTGAAGTTGTTTGCAGGAGTAACGAGGAAAGGGTGTTCTTCCGTTTCTCCGACCATATGATGCGAAATGAAAGAGAATTTCGCTTGAAGGTTTACCCGGCTTTAGGATTATCACTTGTTTTCCCGTTTATATTTATGTTTAATGAGATTCAAATGAATTCATATGCCCATCTGGTTACAAGCAAATGGTATTTGGCCATTTATTTTAGCTGTCTGATGATTCCAAATGCGATCACGATGCTAAAATATTCAGGGAAATATAAAGGGGCATGGATATTCAAAAGTGCACCGATAAAAAATATTGCATTCCTGCACAGCGCTGCCTTAAAGGTGTTTATCGTGAATCTCTTTCTACCTGTTTATGGCACATTAAGCGTGATTTTTATGGCCATCTTCGGTATAAAAATTATCCCGGATCTATTTGTTGTATTTATAACCGCAGTATTATTTACCGTTATTTGCTCAAATTATCTGAAAGGTTCATTGCCATTTTCCGAATCCTTTGCGGATATCCAGCAGAGCGGGGGACTGAAACTGATCTTGACTATGCTGTTAATGGCTGTTTTTGCTGGCATTCATTTTGCAGTTACCTTTATACCGTTTGGCGTACCGATTTATTTGATTCTGCTCCTAGGGGTCACCGTTTTTGCCTGGAAGCAGGCCTATAAAACAATTTGGAATTGTTAAACACATGCCATAAAAGCCAGTGTTCTGAATGATTCTTGCAATTGGAACTTTGACAAGAAAGAGTCAAAAAATACGAATGACTATATTTTTGGAATATTAACAATCTTTGTCGATTGCCGTTTTTTTGTGTTGAATATTTCCCTGGGAATTTGTCGATAAAAAAGAACAAGGCAGCAGATAATTCTTAGCTGCCCTGTTCTTTTTCATATTCATCTAAAAACGGTTTATTTGCGTAATAGTACATCATCGCCATAAAAACTGCCCCCCCGATCATGTTGCCAATTGTTACCGGAACAAGATTATGAATAACACCGCCCCAAGAAATGGTGCCAGGATGATTTAATACTAAGGCTATGGCAAACGTGCACATATTGGCAATGCTGTGCTCATATCCTGAAATAAAGAAACAGAACACAAATAGCATCATAGCAAACATTTTCGGTCCGTCCCCTTTTAATCCCATAGGGAGAAAAAAAGCCATACAAACAAGCCAATTACAGAGAATGGCCCGGAAAAACAGCTGGGACGTTGGGACCTGCATTTTCACCTCAACAACATGAAGCAAAAATCCGTTAACTTCCGATGAGGCATAAAGTCCAGTTGTAAAGATAATAAAGGCAAAGACTACGGCACCGAGAATATTTCCGGCATAACTGCAAATCCAGAGCTTTATGACATCTGTCCAGGCCATTTTCTTGCGAAGTGCGGCATAGGTGTAATAGAAGGTATTACCAGTAAACAAATCTCCGCCGCCATATGCGATTAAAATGATGGCAGCACCAAATGTGAATGCAGCCATTGGGTAGGCGAATGGGGATTTTTCAAGATAGAAGAAATTTCCGGTTTTAAAGGCGACAATGACCCCAAAACCAATAAACATACTGGCGAGCATTGCACGAAGAATATATCGCAGGATGCTTTGACGATATATTTTTAATTTTTTTAAGGCTAATTTTTCGGCTTCACCTAAAGGCAGCATTTCCATATTTATAACCACCATCCACATATCCTATTTTAATCTCTTTATTTTTAACAAAAACAACGTGGATATGTAAAGAAAACATTCTATGACAAATGAACATATTTAATTTAATACCAGGATCATGATGTTCCACCGAACAATTCTTAAAGTATTTTTGATGAAATCAATTCGGAAGTAAAGGAAATTCAGCGAATAAAAGACAGCTGCCATGTTGGGAATTTTCTCTTTTAGCTCGTTGAGAGAACTGCAGGAATGGTTTGAAAACAATATTGGAGAGTAGACGGGCCTAAAAACCTGTCTTTTTTTGGAATGGGTGTGATTAGCAAATAAACTTTCTGTTATAAAGTTTTTAAAACAATTTTCAAAATGACTGTTTACATTTTTTCCGAAAGATGCATAATTAACATACTTAATAAAGTTAAAGATGTAAACAAAAAACGGAATAGATTTATTTAAGGGTGGAATTTAGCAAAATGAGCACGAAAGAGAGAAGAAAACGAGAAATTGAGGAAATGAGGCAGGAAATCATCGAAGCGGCTGTGCAGTTGTTTTTAACTGATGGGTATGAAAATGTGTCAATGCGGAAAATTGCCAAAAAAATTGAGTATTCGCCGACGGCCATTTACAACTATTTTGCCAACAAAGAAGAAATCCTCATCCATTTAATAAAGCAGGGGTATGCAGTCTTTCTTGCCAGTTTAAAAGAAGGGGTGGCAAAAAGCGGTGCAAAAGAAGCACATGAAAAATTGAAGGCTTCTCTAAACGCTTATATCCAATTCGGCTTAAGGTATCCTGATTACTACAAATTAATGTTCATCCATGATTTGCAACGGCTGCAAATGGTCATGACAGAAGAGGATGACCGAAGCAGGGGGTTTGTTTTCTTAACGGAGCTGGTGGCCCTGACGATGAAATCCGGAGTCATAAAACAAAATGATGTCCATCTGGTTTCACAGTCATTATGGACGTCGCTGCACGGGATAACTTCACTGCTAATTACGTTTCCGGAGTTTGAGTGGTTTGAGAGGGAAGCATTTATATCGTTTCAGGTGGAAGCCATGATTAAGGGGATATCTTAACGGCCGAATCGACCAAACGTTAGTGTTGTGACCTTTCGCCTTTGTATTACTTTGCTGCTTAACTGGATTTGTTTTTATCGAAAGAAAAAAGCGAGCCGGATTGCCGATGGCTAACATTGTTAAGTAATGAATTGCGGAAAGTGGGGATCTTCATAAACTCCAGTCTGCATCTGAACGGTGCAGGCTTTTTTATGATTGCGCATTAACGGCGTTTTGTTTTAAACTAGTTAAAAAATGTTTGAATAATGTGGTGAGAAATAAATGGAAAATCAAAAAGAACATACATATGAAATTATGGAGGTCTGCCTTCTTGCAGGGAAAATTATGCTCCAATCCGGAGGAGAAACGTACCGCGTGGAGGATACAATGATGCGCATTGCAGCAGCCTTCGGCATTGAAAAATCACACAGTTATGTTACACCAACGGGGATTATTTTTTCAGCAGAAGGCACCGAGCCCACCAAGACAAAAATAATCAGGATTTCCGAGCGGTCAACAGACCTGAAAAAAGTGGCCATGGTCAACAGCATATCAAGAAAAATTTCGAGCGGTGAAATAACTTTGAAGGATGCATGGGAACAATTGCATGAGATTGATTCTATGAATATTACCTTCCCTTTTATGATTCAAGTCGCGGCGGCATCGCTTGCGAGCGGATGTTTCATGATTATGTTTATGGGAGGCTGGAATGATTTTATACCGGCGATGATAACAGGTGGAATCGGCTTTCTTAGTTTTGTCTATTTTCATCGTTTCGTTCCGATTAAATTTTTCTCGGAATTTTTGGCCTCGTTCATGATTGGCCTGCTCGCGTTTCTTTTTGTAAAAATTGGAGCAGGGCATCAATTGGATAAAATTATTATTGGTTCAGTGATGCCCTTGGTTCCCGGTCTTTTAGTGACCAATGCCATCAGAGATTTAATGGCGGGGCATTTGGTTTCGGGACTTTCGAAGGGAGCAGAAGCCTTTCTGACGGCCTTTGCGATTGGGGCAGGGATTGCCGTTGTTCTATCTATTTAATTGCAGGGAGTGAAAGTAAGTGGCAATACTTGCTCAGTTAGTTACAAGCTTTATTGCAACAGGGGCGTTTGGGATTATCTTTAACGCACCTAAGAATACTTTAGTGAAATGCGGTCTTATTGGCATGGGCGGCTGGCTGGTTTATTACCTGCTTGAAGGTTATTCAGGAAATGCGGTATTTGCGACCCTCGCTGCTACTGTTTTTATCGCGGTAATCAGTCAGGAATTGGCAAAGTTTTATAAAACACCTGTCATTATTTTTAGTGTTGCCGGAATCATTCCGCTGGTGCCAGGCGGACTAGCCTATGATTCGATGAGAAATTTTGTGGAGAATGACTATAATTCGGCATTAGGCTCGGCCGCAAAGGTACTGATGCTCTCTGGCGCCATTGCCTTTGGACTCGTGTTTGCAGAGGTAATCAACCAAGTCATTCGTAAAATAAATCCGAAGACCAGAAATTAATAAACTCGCCGATCGGCGGGTTTATTTTTTTAAGAAAGACTTTAGTTTTCCTCGTTATCATTATATTTGGAAAACATTTTCCTTTATACAGCTAATGTTTTTTGGTAATGTAGTATAGTAGTAGATTGCAGCTTGGTTTTTATATACATAAAAAGGAATGGAATAGAGGTTTATGAAAAAAATATTTTTCGTTATTGTGATCTTAACCATGTCTTATATAATTGCAAAAGGTATTTTGGCGGTTAAGACTGCCGGTGCATTACCTGAGATTTTTGCCGAAGAAACGCCATTGGTTAAGAGAGAAGTAGAATTAAAGAAGGATGGACCGATTTTACCGGACAGCAAACTATTAGATGTGCCATTAATTAATCAAATGGACAAACCGCTGCTTTATAACGGCTGCGAGGTCACAAGCCTGGCGATGATTTTGAATTATAATGGGATTAATGTGACAAAGAACGAGCTCGCCAACAATATCAAAACTGTTCCATTTACGTATAATGACGGCAAAAAGGGAAATCCCAATGTTGGTTTTGTTGGGGACATGGCACATGGACCGGGTTTAGGGGTATATAATGGCCCTGTATTTGAGCTGGCGCAAAAATATGCCGGTGAAAAAGCTATTAATTTAACGAATAGTCCTTTTACCGATTTATTGAAGAAAGTAAGCCAGGGTCATCCGGTGTGGATTATTACTACTTCAAGCTTTGCACCAGTGGCTGCTTTTCAAACATGGGATACGCCGCAGGGAAAAATAGACATTACCTTTAGCGAACACAGCTCTGTTATTACAGGCTATGATGAAAATTATATTTATGTCAACAATCCTTACGGAGAGAAAAACCAGAAACTGCCACGGACCGCTTTTATTAAAGCCTGGGAGCAAATGGGCAAGCAGGCCATTGTTGTGGAAAATTAAAATAAAATTGGCGAAGGCAGAGGAACGAATCATCCCTCTGCCTTCTTTGCTTTCATTATATAAAGAAATGTATAAAATTCTACTTCGAGAATTGTCCAGCTTCAGCACACAGCGATTAATATACGTCGCTAAAAAGGCGCCTCCGCTTTTCTTGTAACTTGCTTGCATGATGTATAAATCTATTTATTGTTAAGGAAACAAATTTTGCCGCGGTACAATTTTCCACCAGTAGGTTTTATAACCTAAACGACGTAAGCCCTACCTCTCTTACATCCTTTCGGCTCCGAGGCCGATCCAGTGTGAATAAGTCTTTCCGATAAAACATAAGTGAAAAGCCAGATAAATCTTATTGATTCCATTTTAATTCCAAGTTACCTTAATGTAAAGCACGGTAAATAATATTACACTGTCTTTATCGGTTTGTCAATATATTTTTTTCTTAAAAATATCCAGTAGGTTAAAAAAATTACTCCCATCAAACTGAGACTAATCAATACGCCCATTCTTTGCGTGCCGTGCAGCAAGCCTCCGGAAACGGTAACCAAGATTAAGCCGATTCCTAAATAAGAGGTGAAGGGGGAACCAGGCATTTTAAACGTCCCGGCTGTAAGTTTACGGACCTTTCTCAACTTAATTTGGGTCATTAAAATAAT
>CAYNUT010000062.1:0-20072 GCA_964400595.1 uncultured Neobacillus sp.
GCACGAATGCGCCTCCGGCTCTTCGTGTTTCCTTTATCTCAGTTGGAGAACTCCAGGCCATACGCCGCTGACCAGGGCGCTTGCGCTTTTCTAATTTATACAAAATTTAGAACATATGTAAGGAGATCAAAATGAACTTTTTAGCGTTGCCAAAAATTGAACTTCACTGTCATTTAGATGGAAGTGTTCGGCCTGAAACCATTATGGATATTGCCAAGAGAGAAGGTATTCAGTTGCCCTCCTTTGAAAAGGAAGAGCTGGAAAAGGAGTTGATTGCTCCGTTAGAATGTAAGTCACTTGAGGAATATTTAAAAAGATTTTCACTTCCGAATTTGGTCATGCAGTCTAAAGAGAGTTTAAGACGGATTACCTTTGAACTATTTGAGGATGCAGCAAGGGAAAATGTGAAATATATGGAGGTTCGATTTGCCCCGTTACTTCACACCTTAAAGGGGCTTGATGTAGAAGAAGTGATTCAATCCGTTTTAGAGGGAATGAGGGAAGCGGAAAGTCGTTATGAAATAAAGGGAAATCTCATCTTGTCTTGCATGAGGACGATGTCTGTAGAAAGCGCATTTGAAGTGATTGAAAAGGGGAAGAAGTTCTTAGGAAAAGGTGTAGTGGCGATTGACTTATGTGCAATAGAAGAAGAAGGATTTTGCCAAAGATTTATTGAACCCATCTCATTAGCCAGAAAATATGGCTACAGAGTTACGATTCATGCTGGTGAAACGGGAATCGGGAAAAACGTTCTAGAGGCGGTTAAACTGTTGGGTGCTGAAAGGATCGGGCACGGAGTATTTATTAAAGACTGTGCTGAGGCCTTTGACATCGTGAAAGATAGGCAGGTAGTGCTTGAAATGTGCCCAACTAGTAATGTCCAAACAAAAGCAGTTCATCACTATTCAGAACACCCAATTTATCAGTTTCATAAAGATGGAGTAAAAGTAACGATTAATACGGATAATAGAACGGTATCTGATACGACAATGGAAAAAGAAATATATTTAGTAAGCAGTGAATTTAATCTGAGTGAAGAAGACTACCAGCAAATTTATTATAATAGTGTAGAAGCATCCTTTGCCGACAAAGAAACAAAAGAATGGTGCTTGGCACAATATTAGAATAATAGAAATTCCCTTCCAAAATAAAAGCCAGTTCCGTACTGGCTTTTTATTTTTTCAACGTTTAAAGTTAAGTTTATTATTATCGACCGTACCTGCAAACTTAAAATGCCATCTGTTGAATAAATCCAAATGGGGAAGCTAGAAAAGTTAACGGCTTATTACAGAGTCGAAGCTTTTATTTATATATGAAGGGGAATGGAAGAAGGAATTTCCAAGTTGAATCTTTCCAATTTAGTGAAATTTATTAGTCGTTTTTCATTTGTAATTCTAAAATAGGACGGTTCTTGATAAAATGAAAAAATATTGTTATACAACAATTTTAATTCGAGGTGAATTGTTTGAATAAATTGAACAATAAAGAAATTATATTTAATGGTTTTATGTTATTTTCTATATTATTTGGTGCGGGAAATTTAATTTTTCCAGCCTATTTGGGACATGGTGCTGGAGAGAATGTATGGCAAGCGGCAATTGGCTTTATCATTTCAGATGCAGGTCTCTCTGTTTTAGCTTTTATCGCGATCGCAAAATCAGGAACGTTCGATATTTTAGTAAATAGAGTTAATCCTACCTTTGCTTTACTGTTTCCAATGGCAATTTATTTAGCAATAGGACCCGGACTTGCCATTCCGCGTGCTGGCAGTCTTGCTTATGAAATGGGAGTAAAGCCCTTCTTACCAAATACAATCGAGTCTTCACCGATCGCACTGTTGGGTTATACAGTAGTATTTTTTAGTATTGTCTTTTGGTTTGCAAAATCGCCATCTAAATTAGTAGATAGATTTGGGAAGATTTTAACACCATCTTTATTAGTATTAATCATTATCGTATTTATCAAAGCTTTATTCACTGATTTATCCGGCTTTAGAGCACCTTCTTTATCTTATAAAGAAAATCCCATCTCCCAAGGGTTTTTAGATGGGTATCAAACAATGGATGCCATTGGTGCATTAATTTACGGGATTATCTTTACCAATATTTTTAGAATCAAAAAGATTAGCAAGAAAACATTACAAGTTAAATATTTAGCCATGTTTGGGCTCATTTGTGGTCTGCTTTTAGCTATTTGTTATTTCATTATCGCATACTTAGGAGCGTCAGCTTCGATATCAGGAAATGTTGATAATGGAGCAATTGTATTAAGTACCGTATTACATCAAGTGTTTGGACAGAGTGGAACGATTGTTTTAGGATTAATTTTTACATTAGCTTGTTTAAGTGTTTGTATAGGACTAATAACATCATGTGCTCAATATTTTTCAAGTCTTTTTCCAAAATTATCATATATTAAATGGGCAATCCTTTTATGTTTAATCAGTGGTTTTGTAGCAAATGTTGGTCTAGCTCAAATATTAAAAGTGTCTGTCCCGGTGCTGGGCTTAGTGTATCCAATGGCCATTGCCTTAATTATTTTAGGCCTTTTTCATGACCGAATACCTTTTAATCAGCAGCCAGTCTATGTTATGACAATCGGTCTAGTTGGATTATATAGCTTAATAGAAATGATCAATTCGACGTTTTTAAATCATTCATTTTCAGGATTATTAGCAAATGTTCCTTTGCAAACTAAAGGCTTTGGTTGGGTGATTCCTGGTTTGCTTGGTTTCATAGCAGGAAGCATGGTTGAAAAAATAAAAATGAATAAGGATACTACTATTAAGAAAGCAGCGTAAATAAGTATTAGAGTGCTGGGGAATAGGGATGATTCTTCCATAAAACTTTAACCAATAAAAGAAAGTCACTTTACTATCGTTGAGATAGCTAAGTGACTTTCAACATTTAATGATATAAATTTTTGATCGCGTAAAACTCTGATTGGATCAACTAACCATCAGTGGGAGATGAAGGAGATCCCTTACTGGTGAAAGTTTTACTGAGTGGTAAAACAGTTCACACATCCATGTAGGACTTATGTCCGTTCATTAATTTCGGATTAGATAATCGAATGCACCTAATGCTGCTGTAGCGCCTGATCCCATCGAAATAATGATTTGTTTATAGGCGCTATCCGTGCAGTCTCCTGCAGCAAAAACGCCAGGGATGTTGGTTGCGCCGTTTTTACTGACTACGATTTCACCCATGCGATTACGTTCAACTGTATCACTTAACCAGTCGGTATTAGGTACAAGGCCAATCTGAACGAATACACCCTGTAATTCAATGTGATGAACTTCTTCGGTTTCGCGGTCCATGTAAGAAATACCGTTCACTTTGTCAGTGCCAGTAATTTCTTTTGTTTGAACGTTCTTTAGGACCGTTACGTTAGGCAGGCTGAAAAGACGCTCTTGGAGTACACCATCTGCTTTGAGCTCTGGCATAAATTCAAGAACTGTGACATGTTTTACAATACCCGCAAGATCAATGGCTGCTTCAATACCAGAATTACCGCCGCCAATAACCGCTACGTGTTTTCCTGCAAACAATGGACCATCACAATGAGGGCAGTAGGCTACACCTTTATTCTTGAACTCTGCTTCGCCTGGTACACCAACATTGCGCCAACGGGCCCCTGTGGAAAGGATGACAGTTTTACTCTTCAGAACCGCTCCATTTTCAAGTTCAATTTCAATGAGATCCTTCTTTTCTAAACGCTTGGCACGCTGTAGATTCATGATATCAATATCATACTCTTTAACATGTTCTTCGAGACTTGCTGCAAGCTTAGGACCTTCCGTATATTTCATAGAGATAAAGTTCTCAATGCCCATCGTGTCCATAATTTGACCGCCAAAGCGTTCAGCCACAATGCCTGTACGGATGCCTTTACGTGCTGCATAGACAGCGGCACTTGCACCGGCTGGTCCGCCTCCAACGACAAGCACATCAAAAGGATCTTTGTTTGCAAATTCTGATGCGTCTGGAGTACTTCCCATTTTGGCCAGGATTTCTTCAATTGTCATACGGCCGCTGCCGAACGATTCTCCATTAAGGAACACCGTTGGTACTGCCATAATGCCTTTACTTTCCACTTCTTCTTTAAATGCAGCACCATCAATCATAGTATGTGAAATACCAGGGTTAAGAATGCTCATCAAGTTTAGTGCTTGCACAACATCAGGACAGTTATGGCAAGTCAGACTGATGTAGGATTCAAAATGATATTCACCTTTTATGCTTTTTATTTGATCAATTACGTTTTGATCAACCTTCGGAGCTCTTCCACTCACTTGTAAGAGAGCCAGTACTAACGAAGTAAATTCGTGTCCTAAAGGAATTCCAGCAAACGTAACCCCAGTGTCTTCGCCAATACGATTCACACTAAAGCTTGGTGTTCTTTCCAATTGTGTTTTTTCTACTTTAATGTTAGCTGACATTGTGGCTAATTCGTCCACTAATGTCAGCATGTCGCGAGATACGTCATCGGAACCTGCGCTAACTTTCAGTAGGACATCGCTCTCCATCAGTTGAAGATATTGAGCTAATTGTGCTTTTATTTCTGCATCTAGCATCATAGGATCGTGCTCCTTAAATTTTTCCTACAAGGTCAAGGCTTGGCTTAATGGTTGCAGCACCTTCCTGCCATTTAGCTGGGCAAACTTCACCTGGGTTGTTGCGAACATATTGTGCTGCCTTAATTTTGTTCACAAGTGTGCTCGCATCTCGGCCGATGCCGTCCGCATTAATTTCAATAGCTTGGACGATACCATCTGGATCGATGATGAAAGTACCGCGGTCAGCAAGACCTTCTTCTTCGTTCAATATATCGAAGTTGCGGGAGAGTTTTTGTGAAGGGTCGCCGATCATAGTATATTCGATTTTGCTAATTGCTTCTGAATGATCGTGCCATGCCTTATGTGTAAAATGCGTATCTGTTGAAACAGAATATACTTCAGCTCCAAGTTCTTTTAGGGTCGCGTATTGATTTTGAAGGTCCTCAAGCTCAGTAGGGCACACGAATGTAAAGTCAGCTGGGTAAAAGCAAACTACGCTCCACTTTCCCTTTAGGTTTTCTTCCGTAACCACGATAAAATCACCATTGTGGTATGCTTCTGCTTTGAATGGTAGTATTTCTTTTCCGATTAAAGACATAATTCATTTTCCTCCTTGTATGTATAGCGGGATTTTATAAATAGCTGCTTAAGAACACCTAATTTACTAATAGCAATTTGTTATTTAATGTTATTAGTAAATTATAATAATTCTAATCACAAATTTATTATTATATAAATCCATGGTTTTGTCAAGAACAATCATCAAATTTATTGCAACTTATTTTAATATCATCACGAATCAATACAATTAGTTGTTGCAAAGAAATGTTAGGTAACTATAAAAAGGACAATAAAAGATGTTGGTGGTAAAATTTAAATTTTCAATTAATAAGAGTTTTTCTCAATTAACTGGTACTTATATTTTAGCTTATTTGAGAGTAATTACCAGCTCTAGAATACACAAAAAAGTAGCAGTCTAGTAAGGTAATGATTGTTAAATAAAAGGAGTGAATTGGTTGGTGAAAACTGTAAAAGACGAAGAAACTCAGCATTATTCCTCGGAAGAATATTTTAAAAAATTAGACGCCTACTTTCGTGCAACTAATTACATCTCAGTAGGACAGCTTTATTTGAAAGATAATCCTTTGTTAAAAGAACCGATTAAGCCTTCAGATGTAAAAATTAAACCGATTGGCCACTGGGGAACGATCTCTGGTCAAAACTTTATTTATACCCATTTAAATCGTGTTATTAATAAATATGATTTGAACATGTTTTATATAGAGGGTCCTGGTCACGGTGGTCAGGTAATGGTTTCCAATTCCTATTTAGACGGCAGTTATTCTGAGATTTATCCTGAAATCACACAAGATATTGAAGGTATGAAAAGGTTATTTAAACAATTCTCCTTCCCAGAAGGAATTGCCTCCCATGCCGCTCCTGAAACACCAGGATCGATCCACGAAGGCGGAGAATTAGGATATGCCTTGTCTCACGGCGTTGGGGCCATCCTTGATAATCCAGATTTAATTGCAGCTGTCGTTATTGGTGATGGTGAAGCAGAAACAGGACCATTAGCGGCTTCTTGGTTTTCAAACCGATTCATCAACCCAATTGCCGATGGCGCTGTTTTACCAATCTTGGACTTAAATGGCTTTAAAATCAGCAACCCGACCATTTTAGCTAAAATAAGCAAGGATGACTTAACAAAGTACTTTGAAGGCATGGGTTGGCAGCCAATTTTTGTGGAAGGAACCGATCCTGTAAAAATGCATCCTGAAATGGCAAAAGCAATGGATGAAGCAATAGAACGAATTCAATCCATTCAACAAACAGCCCGTGAAAAAAATGTTCTTGTACGTCCAACTTGGCCAATGATTGTATTCCGCTCACCTAAAGGCTGGACAGGCCCGAAGGAATGGGAAACATCCCCAATTGAGGCGTCCTTCCGTGCCCATCAGGTACCAATTCCGTTAAGCCAGCATCATATGGAACATGTTGATGCATTTGTAGAGTGGATGAAAAGCTACAGACCTGAGGAGTTATTTGACGATACCGGCCGATTGAAGCCAGAAATTGCTGCTATTCCACCAAAAGGCAATAAACGGATGGCGATGAATCCTGTAACAAATCCTGGAGATCTTATTAAGGACTTAAAGCTGCCAGATTTTCGTCAATATGCGGTTGATATCAAGCAGCCTGGTCAGAAACCAGAGCAGGATATGCTAGTTCTTGGTAAGTATATCCGAGATGTAGTTAAAGAGAACGAGGAAAATCGCAACTTCAGAATCTTCGGGCCGGATGAAACAATGTCCAACCGTTTAGGTAATGTGTTTGAGGTAACGATGCGTCAGTGGGTGGAAGATGTTAGTGAACCATTTGATGAATACTTGGCTCCATATGGACGTGTTATTGATTCACAATTATCCGAGCATCAAGCTGAAGGGATGTTGGAAGGATATGTCTTAACGGGTCGCCATGGTTTCTTTGCAAGTTATGAAGCATTCTTACGTGTTGTCGATTCAATGATTACCCAACACTTTAAATGGCTGCGTAAAGCATCAGATCAATACTGGCGTAAAGAAATCCCTTCCTTGAATGTCGTAGCCACTTCAACGGTTTTCCAACAGGATCATAACGGATATACACACCAAGATCCTGGTCTTTTAGGTCATTTGGCTGATAAAAAGCCTGAATTCATTCGTGAATACTTAGCAGCTGATGCGAATACACTGTTGGCTGTCTTTGATAAAGTCTTGAATGATCGTCAAAAAATTAATTTAATCGTTTCATCTAAACATCCGCGCCTTCAATGGTTTACTACCGATGAAGCACAAGAATTAGTGGATAAGGGATTGAAAATTATCGATTGGGCGAGCACAGATAATGGCGGTGAACCTGATATTGTATTTGCTTCTGCAGGTACAGAACCAACACTTGAAGCTTTAGCTGCCATTAGCATCTTGCATGAAAAGCTGCCTGATTTAAAAATTCGCTATATTAATGTGGTGGATTTATTAAAACTTAGACATCCAAATGTTGACCCACGTGGTTTATCTGACGATGAATTCGATCAATTCTTTACGAAAGATAAACCAATCATTTTTGCCTTCCATGGATATGAAGGGCTAATTAGAGATATCTTCTTCCATCGTCATAACCATCATTTACATGTTCATGGGTACCGTGAAAATGGTGATATCACCACACCATTCAATATGCGTGTATTAAACGAACTAGACCGTTTCAACTTAGTCAAAAAAGCTATTTCCATCTTACCAGATGCATCTAATCATACAAGTATTACTGAAGAAATGGATGGTATGCTTGCTAAACATCATCAATATATTGTCGAAGAAGGGGCAGACCTGCAAGAAATCGAAGACTGGAAATGGACTCCTTTGAAATAAACCATCTCCTATTATAGATGGAGAGATTATTTCACATTGGGGACGAAAAGGTAAACGAGAAAGGTTCTGCACGAAAAATGGATAAAATCATCTTAACCAACTACCAATAGGGAAGCATGGTTTGGAACCAGCTTCCCCATTATTACAAGTTATATGAAAATCACTACGCTATTAACAACCTCTAAAGCTTCCTTAAACTGCGCGCTTTAATTCTACGGATTCTACTTTCCGATTTGTCTTAAGACTAAGCATAACGATAAAGGATACACAGTATAAAACAGCAAGGTATGTCATGGCCACGGTCATATCGTATTTTTGTAATATGTAGCCAACTAATATTGGTGATAGTCCTCCAAGTGCCCGGCCAAAGTTAAATATCGCATTTGTGGCGGTACTGCGAATTTGGACAGGATAAAAACTGCTGATTAAGGCGCCATACCCGGCAAACATTCCATTCGAAAAAAATCCAACAATCGCACCGCCAATAAGTACTGCTGTACTTCCCGATGCTTGCGAGTATAAAAATACCGCAGAGGCAGAGGCAAGCAGGAAGATTCCATAAGAACGCTTCATCCCAAGCCGGTCAATGAATTGCCCGAATGTCAGCATACCAATCAACATCCCAACAGCTGTGCTGATGGTCCACAGTGCAGAACTTGAAACTGATAGCCCTTGTGATTTTTGGAGCATGGTAGGCAGCCAAATCATCAAACCGTTGTACCCGGCAATTTGAACAGTGGCCATAATGGCTAATGAGATGGTTGTTATCGATGCTCTAGGAGTAGCAAACAACTGAAGGAGTTTACTTTTCTCGTGTGTTTTATCTGCTTTTTTACGTTTTTGTGCTGCCAGCCATTCCGGTGATTCATTTAAGTGTTTACGTACAATGATTGCGAAAATGACAGGGATAATTCCGACAAAGAACAATGCTCTCCATCCGAACGCAGGAAGGATGATGGCACTTAGCACGGCAGCAATAATGACACCAAATTGAGCACCGATACTTACATAAGAAGAGGCTCTGCCCTGCTTATCCTTTGGCCACGCTTCTGCCACCAGTGTCATCCCTATTCCATATTCTCCGCCAGCACCAAGCCCGGCAATAAATCTGAAAATGTAGACTTGTTCAATATTCGCGGCCATCCCTGTTAAAGCTGTACCGATGGCAAAGAAAAGAATGCTATAGGTGAAAGTACGAACTCTGCCAAATTTATCTGCTAAAATCCCAAAAACGATTCCACCAGCTAGCATTCCAAGATTTGTAATAGAAGAAATAAGACCCCCGGTAGCTAAGTCAATGTGAAAATTTGCAATGATCATCGACATAGCGAAGGAGATAAACATAATGTCCATCCCTTCTAATGTTAAACCCGATACCGATGCAACAACTGTTTTTTTCTGATAGTTCATTTTTTGCCCTCCAGTTTTTTTAAAATGTTTTGAAGGGAATGGATCGTTAATTCAATCGAATCATCTTCCATTCTCTTTTCAAGCCTCACGGGACTACGTTAAAAAGAGTACTGCCCAAAACCAAAAATGCCCTTTTGTCACAGAGGACAAAAGGGCATAGGTAGACTGAACCTATTTTAATTTACGCGCCCTTTTCAGCCTCTCTGGACTGATTTAAAAGGAATATTCTCAACATATACTAGCATGTTTGCTTATATGGTTCAATAACAAGATAGTGCAAAAGTACATAATCAGGAGTTTTTTTAAAATATTCACCTATAAAAATATACTAAAGATGATGATGTCATTGGACTAAATAGGCAGTCCGGCGAACTACTGCCGAAGTTATCTTTTGAAAGGTATGTTTCAGCTGCTATAACTTTATCAGCCAACTTCGACTGATGCGACAACGATCCCAACAAAAAATAACCTATAATTATTATGATTGAATATTCTTCCATATTCTTAAAGATAATAGAGAGGAAATTGGAAGTGAGCATTGAATGTTTAAAGGAGAAATTGTTTTATAAATATAGGAGGTACTCATGGGAAGATTAGTTCATTTCGAAATTCATGTGGATGATATGGAACGGGCAAAGAAATTTTATGGAGAAGTATTCGGATGGTCATTTCAAGATTGGAGTGATTATGCAGGAATGCCTTACTTTGGAGCAGTGACTGGCGATGAAAATGAACCTGGAATCAATGGTGCTTTGATGCAACGTCAAAGTGCTCCGCCGGAAACAAACCAAGCTTTAAATGCATTTGCTTGTACAATGGGAGTGGAAAATTACGATTTAACGGAAGCTAAAATTATTGAAAATGGCGGCAAGGTCGCAATGCCTAAATATGCCCTGCCTGGAATGGCATGGCAAGGATACTATATTGATACCGAAGGCAATATATTTGGAATTCATCAACCCGATGTGAATGCCAAGTAGAATCCATGATAGGTGAATAAAAACATGAAATCACAAGACACGGCAGGCATGCTTGAAAATGTGCGCAATAATGTCCATGTTATAGCTAATCCTGCTTCAAAAAACCAGCTAACATTAATATAGTGCAACAATCTGCCCAGCCTTTGGACTGGGTTTTTGTTTTTTATATAAAATGCTTGGATATAACACAAATCAACAATCCTCAGGGTTTGGCGGGGACTGGAAATCATTAGTTACATGAACTTGTGAAAGTATGAACAATTCATGAACACAGTGATAATAGGTAAAATTAGAGGACAGGTGTCCTTTAGGGCATAATAAATCTCGATATATAATTTGTTGGAAGGAGGAGATAAAGTATGGAGGATTTGATTGCAGCAATTGATAAGGCGCCGAAGCCTCAAAGGGCCTATTTGCAGCAATTGTTTAAACGCATCCCCATATCTAGTCGTTCCTGTCGTATTGTTGATATGAAAGCGAATACAAAGTTTATATCTACAAATGAACCCTGCAATGCTATTTGGGTGTTAATTGAGGGGCGCGTAAGTGCTGCGGAAGAGCAAATTTCAGGTGATATCTATGCTTTTACCGAGTTCCAGGCGCCAGAGTTGTTCGGCGAAATGGAGGGATTTGCTGGAATCTCTTATTACAGGGTCACTTTAGTGACGGTTACAGACTGTAAATTTATCGTCATGCCGATGAACAGTTTCTTAAACTGGATACGGAATGATTCGGAAGCGCTGTTTTTACGAGTATGCACGCTTATGAACCGCACGCTGGAAGAGACAAAAAAGAATCATACCTATTTGTTTCTTGATGGATTCGACCGGCTGATGCTTTATATGACACAAAATTATAGAAAGCATGCAACAAATAAAACATGCATTTTGCAAATCAAAAGGCAACAGATTGCAGAGGAAACGGGTTTCAGCACAAAAACAGTTAACCGTTCTATCAGAAAGCTTTCAGACAACGGGTTAGTTACAATAGATGGAAGGAAAATCATCATATCCGAAAGACAATACGAACAACTTTTAGAATTGATTGATAAAAAGATAATTCATTAATTTAGTTAATGTAAAAAAGGGAGTGTGGAGTATGACTAACGTTTTAGAAATTGTCACATCAAGAAAACTGACCTACGAGCAGAAGGTAATGTCACTTGCGCATGCCGCAGAAGATACTCTGTCCATTATGAATATTCCAGAGAAAACCAGATATTATTTTGATATTAAGGCAATAGATGATCTGTATGAGGGGCATGCGCCTTATCGCCCGCGCTATATTATGCCTGATTATGAGAAGTTTATTAAAAATGGCAGCGAGTTTTTACGGATTAGTCCACCGGAGGATTTGGAGGAATTGTTGAACTCCTTAATGATTCTTTATAGGCATGTTCCGTCTATCACGGGATTCCCGGTTTATCTTGGCAACATTGATAAACTCATTGAACCATTTTTGGAAGGTGTTAGTGATGATGATGCCAAGAAAAAGCTTCGTTTATTTTTAAATTTCCTGGATCGCACAATTACCGATTCTTTCTGTCATGCTAATATTGGTCCGGAGCCAACTCGGGCCGGGAAGCTAATACTGGAGCTAGAAAAGGATTTGCAGAATGCAGTTCCCAACTTTACGCTGAAATATGATCCGGATATTACTCCTGATGACTATGCAGAACTGGGAATTTACACTAGCTTGTTCTGTGCCAATCCTGCCATATGCAACCATAAGGTGCATAAGGAAACCTATTCCATTGATTATGGGATTTCCAGCTGTTACAATATATTGCCGATTGGCGGTGGCGCCTATACGCTTTCCCGTATCACTCTGCCTGGCCTGGCAAAGGTTGCAGCAAGTACAGATCAATTCCTAAATCAACTGCTTCCAGATTGTCTGATGGCATTGGGAAACTACATGAATAAACGTGTGAGTTTTTTGGTTGAACAATCTGGGTTCTTTGAGACTTCTTTCCTTGTAAAGGAAGGTTTAATCCATCCGGACAATTTTGTTGGTATGTTGGGGATTACCGGGCTGGCTGAGTGTGTAAATCTTCTGATGGGGGAAAGCGGAAAACGCTATGGACACGATGCCGAGGCGGACCATCTTGCTGATCAAATTATGACGATCATTTCAGATTTTGCAGCAAGGTTCCCTGCCAAGTATTCTAAAATTTCTAATGGACATTTTATGCTTCATGCGCAGGTTGGTATGGATTACGATCTAGGAATCACTTCTGGTGTACGGATCCCTGTAGGTGATGAGTTGGAGAATATTTACGATCATCTGCGGCATAGCGCACGATTCCATAGGCACATTACGACTGGCTGTGGAGATATTTTTCCATTTGAAACTACGGGCCAAAAAAATCCTGGTGCTATTCTTGATATTGTAAAAGGAGCCTTTTCATTAGGTGCTAAATACATGAGTTTTTACGAGGAGAATAGCGACTTGGTACGTATTACCGGGTATTTAGTAAAACGCAGCGAGATGGAAAAATACAGAAATGAGCAGGTAGTTCTGCAAGGTACTACACATCTTGGTGCCCCAAATTACGATCATAACCGCCTTGAAAATAGAAAGGTTAGGGGAGTATGACCAGGGCTCCTATCAACAAGATTATACCCTTAAGCCTTGTAGATGGGCCGGGTAATCGCACTTCTATTTTTTTGCAAGGATGCAACTTATCCTGTGCCTATTGCCATAATCCTGAAACTCAAGCTGTATGCAATCACTGTGGCATTTGTGTAAGCGGTTGTCCTTCGGGGGCCTTAACGATCGTTGGCAGCCGTGTAAAGTGGAATCCTGAAATATGTACGCTGTGCGACCAATGTATTAATGTTTGTCCGACTTTTGCCTCGCCGCGTGTGAGAAATATGAGTCCAGAAGAGGTCATGCAGGAGATCCAAAAGAATATCCCATTTATCCGAGGGATTACTGTATCGGGAGGAGAATGTACCCTTTACCCTAATTTTTTGAAGGAACTGTTTGCCATAGCTAAAGATAATGGACTTACATGCTTAATTGACAGCAATGGGACGACAGATTTCAGCCGCTTTCCCGAATTGATGCAGCTTTGCAATGGTGTCATGCTGGATGTGAAGGCTTGGGATGAACAAATTTACCAAAAACTAACTGGGGGCACTACTAATTCTGTCGTAAAGAAGAATCTTCAATATCTTGCGGAATGTAATAAATTAGAGGAATTACGAATTGTGTGCCTGCCGGGCGAGGTTGACGCGGAAGCCGTCATCAGTGGAATTGCCCAGACAATTGGTGAAAAAGCCGGCAGCGTGAGATTAAAACTTATTAAGTTTAGGCGTTATGGTGTAAAAGGGCGTTTGCAAAATACTCCCTCTCCAGAAGACGCATATATGCAGAAACTTTTACAACTGGCTGCCGGATTTGGTTTTGAAAAGGCTGTCATAGTATAATAGCAGTTTGTTAAAAATATCCTTATAAACATTTTTAAAATCAGAATAAAACTGAATGCTTTTTTAACGTCCATAAAAAATTTTGCTTCAGCACCGAAGCTCAGCGGAGGAAGAAATGACTGTTAAATTTCGACTTAAAATTATGATGTTCCTTCAGTTTTTCATTTGGGGGAGTTGGCTTGTTACTCTTGGCTCGTATATGTTTAATCATTTACATTTTACCGGTTTACAAGTTGGACTGGTTTATAGCTCAACAGGGCTTGCTTCACTCCTTATGCCAAGTCTGGTTGGTATTGTTGCGGACCGCTGGATAAAGGCCAATAGAATATATGGAATTTGCCATTTCCTTGGTGCGATTGCTTTATTTATAGCCGCAGGGGTTTCAGACCCTGGCCTCATGTTTTGGGTGATGCTTTTTAACGCAATGGTTTACATGCCGACGATTGCTTTAGCTAATACTATTTCATATTCCAGCCTGGAAAAAGAAGGACTCGATGTAACGAAAAATTTCCCATCTGTTCGTGTTTTTGGCACAATTAGTTTTATTCTTGCCATGTGGACAATTAGCCTTTGGAAACTGGAGTTAAGCAACATCCAGCTATACATTGCTGCTGGAGCTTCAATCTTACTTGCGCTGTATTCATTACTATTACCTGACTGTCCAACATCAAATGTCAAAAAGGACAAGTCGTTAGCAAGTCTTTTGGGACTAGATGCCTTCGTTTTATTTAAACAAAAGAGAATGGCAATATTTTTCGTTTTTGCTATGCTGTTGGGTGCTGCCCTGCAGATTAACATTGCATTTGGCGATCCATTTTTACATGACTTTGCGTTAAACCCTAGCTATAAAGATAGTCTTGTGGTTAAATATCCAGCGATTTTATTATCAATGGGACAAGTTTCAGAAGTATTCTTTATTCTTGCCATTCCATTTTTCTTACGGAAACTTGGGATTAAGAAGGTCATGCTGCTGAGTATGGTGGCATGGACATTGCGCTTTGCTTTCTTCGCTTATGGAAACCCATCCGGCGGAGGTTTCTTCTTATTGTTGTTATCCATGATTGTGTATGGTGCGGCATTTGACTTCTTTAATATTTCCGGATCTATGTTTGTGGAAAAAGAAGTGGATCATCGCATTCGTGCGAGCGCACAAGGCTTATTCATGACAATGGTCAACGGAATCGGCACATATTTAGGGGCGGTTATTAGTGGGAAAATAGTGGATTATTTCACTGCTGATGGAGTGAAGGACTGGCAAAATATCTGGTTGGTTTTTGCAGCGTATTCAATCGTTCTCGCAGTCATTTTTGCGGTAAGCTTTAAAGACAAAAAAGACCGTGATAACATGAAAAATGAAAAGGCAGCTGCGTGATAAGTAATCGTTATCATTTTTGTTCTGAAAAAAGCGGCAGGTCGTAAATATTACGAATGCAGGCGGTAGTTCATATAAATAAAAATTTCCAAGTTGGGAATTAAAGAAAGTGTGAGTAACCCTTCATGCGCATGGCATGAAGGGTTACTTTTTTTACACATACCAATAACGCCCAAGCACCCAATAAAGTTATTCGGTTTTTTCTGTGTCATCAACTGAATATCATTACATCTATTGCAAGAGTTTATAGATTTTTCTACATAAAATTACAATTATATTACAATACCGACAGTTTTATTGTTTTTAGTCGATTTGGAAGCTAAACTAGAAATATATTGGTAGTCTGAATTAATGATAGGAAGTAAAGGGAGATTTTATTATGATCGGAAAAATATTAAAATATTCGGTATCAGTCGCCGTTTTCACCACTATGTTTCAAGTAACTCCTGCTTTTGCTAGTCCAGTAGATTCACCAGTGACACAAGGACAAATTAATGCAACACAAGAACAAATCGATGACTTTGAAACAAAGGTTCAACAATTAGACAACCGAATCAACTTAGCAATAGAGAAAAGTGAAAACCTAAACAATCAAATTACAACACAACAAGGAAAGATAAAAGAAACAAAGGCTGAAATTGAAGAAGCCAAAAAAGCCCTAGACGTTCACAAAGAAGTTTATTCTGAACGGTTAAAAAGCATTCAGTTAGAGGGTAAGACATCAATGGCCACCTACGCGGAACTTTTGATTTCGTCTAATAACCTTTCTCAGTTTTTAACTCGTTTTACTGCTATTTCGCAGATTATGGAAAGTGACACAGACTTACTTAACGGTTTAAATGAAAAAGAACAAGAATTAAAAGATGCAGAAAAAAAATTAGATAACGAATTAAATAATTTAAAAAAGAGCCAGAATGATTTAGCTGCTGAACAAAAAAAGATTGAAGCTGATAAACAAGAAGTAGCCAAAGAACTGGAAGGTGCGAAAGGCAAACTGCAAAATCAGCAGAATCAGATGGCAGCTCAACAAGAGGCCGAACGGCAGGCTCAAATTGCCCAACAGCAGGCGCAACAGGCACAGCAGCAAAGTTCCGTAAACAACGCTTCAAATTCAACACCATCAACTGATGCATCCAATCTATCTAACTCTGAAGCGGCAAATAAGGTCATTGCGTATGCTAAACAATTTTTGGGAGTTCCTTACGTTTGGGGCGGGACCACGCCAAGCGGATTTGATTGCTCGGGATTCACTTCATATGTGTTTAGAAATTCAGTTGGCATTAGTCTGCCAAGAGTGTCAAGAGACCAGCAAAATGTTGGATTAAGAATTTCTCCGAGTCAGGTACAGCCGGGAGATTTAGTATTCAGGGGCAACCCTGCCTATCATGTAGGCATTTATATTGGAAACGGGCAATATATACATGCACCGCAAACGGGTGATGTGGTGAAAATTGCTACTTATAATCCGGCTAAATTTTCTAGTGCCGCCAGAGTATTACGTTAATGAGGCAAATCATTTAAAGTGTAACTTCAATAGAGAAAGGTCAAGCATAAAAACTATTGGAGAATACTTTAATAGTGACCTTCAAAAAAAAGTTTTGACAAATCAACGCTTAGAGCATTTATTCTCTGAGCGTTTTTGTTTATTGCGGGAGAGATGGTGTTTGCAAAATAATGTAAAAATGAGATAATGTAGAAAGTTTCGAAGGAGAGAAGTATAGCTTTTTTTACTTGAAAAATTTACATAAATCAATTACTATTAAATATAGAAAATACCATATATTGAATTGTTTCTGTATTTTTATAACTACATATTGTATTAGCCTTGCGATAAGATGCGATTTTCGCTTAATTGGGAATTCGGTTGGAAGCCGAAACTGCCCCCGCAACTGTAAATGCTGACGAACTAAATGAACCACTGTATAAGTTTACTGTCTGTTTAGGTGATTATACGGGAAGGATTTAAAGTAGGATGAAGCATGAGTCAGGAGACCTGTCTTTTTTTAGTGTGTGTTTCAACTTCTTCGGGGAGTGAGAGGAAGAAACGGTGGCTTCAAAAAGAATGGCATTTTTTGGGATTGCTAGAACTTTTTAATGTTATCGTTTCATCCGCTCAGAAAATGGGCGGTTTTTTTATGTCCAGCTTGAGTAGAAGCAGAGCCTTTTAAAAAAATATATATCATAACAGAAATGGCAGGGAACATAATGAATAAGCTATTTGATCAATTTACAGCAATTGTAGACAGCAGCAATCAAGATGTAGTGCAAGAAAATGCTAATGTTGACGGATTATCTCCAATGGGGATGATGAGTTTATTTGCCTCTGCATCAGCAAAGACTTATGCTATCGAAAATTTGTTATCTGGGGATGTAAAACAGGCATTTTTAGATGGCTATATACATATTCATGATTTGGATTTCTATACGAGCGGCACCACAACTTGTTCACAAGTGCCATTAGCTAAAATTCTCAAAAATGGGTTTAATACAGGTCATGGACATATGAGGGAACCCAATAATATATCAAGTGCATTAGCCTTAACCAGTATTATTTTCCAGGCCAACCAAAACAATCAACATGGAGGTCAATCTATTCCGGCTTTTGATTATGACCTTGCACCGTTTGTCCGGAAATCCTTTGAAAAGCATAAAAAACTGGTGATGGAGTTAATGCCCAGCCACACAGTGGATGAACTGATAGAAGGAAAAGCATGGGAGTTGACCGAGAGAGAAGTATTCCAATCGTGCGAGGCGTTTATTCATAATAGTAACTCGATGCACAGCCGCGGGGGAGCCCAGGTCCCTTTTATTTCTATTAATCTCGGAACCGACACATCGAAAGAGGGCAGGATGATTACCAAAAACATTCTTCTTGCGGTCCAGCAAGGATTAGGGGGCGGGGAAACCCCGATATTCCCGATTATAGTATTTAAGATTAAAAACGGAGTGAATTTTCATGAAGGCGACCCGAACTATGATTTGTACAGGTTGTCATTAGAAACGACTTCCAAGCGTCTATTCCCGAATTACGTCTTTATTGATGCTCCTTTTAATTTGAAATATTATGACGGAACTCCTGAAAGTGAAGTGGCGACCATGGGATGCAGGACAAGAACCATCTCTAACGTCAACGGAAGAGAAACGCCCGTAGGACGTGGAAACCTATCGTTTTCTACCATCAATCTGCCGCTAATTGCAATTGAATCCGAAAACGTAACCAATTTTTATCAAAAACTTGACCATTATATTGAATTGACTATCAAGCAATTGTATGAACGGTATCTTTATCAAGCTCAAAAAACAGCCTCCCACTTCAAGTTTCTTTACGGCCAGGGGGTTTGGTGGGACGGTGAGATGCTCGATCCCCACCAAAAACTACAAGAAATTTTGAAACAAGGAACCCTTTCCGTTGGATTTGTAGGGTTAGCAGAAGCCCTGGTACAGCTAATTGGTAAGCACCACGGCGAAAGTGAAGAAGCGCTTGAGCTAGGCTATCAGATTATAAAATTCATGCGGGAGAAGATGGACATCGCCACGGAGGAATACGGTCTTAACTATACCTTGTTAGGCACTCCTGCAGAATCCTTGGCAGGAAAAGCTCTTCGTTTGACAAAAGAAAGACATGGGGTGATTAAAGGAGTAACAGAAAAGGAATATTTCACGAATTCCTTCCATGTGCCTGTATATTACCAAATGAAAGCAATTGAAAAAATCAAAAAAGAAGCTCCCTTCCATAAACTGACGAACGCAGGGCATATCACCTATATTGAATTAGACGGGGATGCAAGTAAAAATATCGAAGCCCTGGATACAATTATTCAGACGATGCAAAAATACGGCATTGGTTACGGCAGTATTAACCACCCAGTCGATCGATGCTTAAACTGTAACCATAAAGGGATTATTAACCAAGTATGTCCGAAGTGCGGAAACCATGACGACTCCAAAATTGAGCGTATTCGAAGAATTACGGGATACTTAGTTGGTTCCATGAACAGGTGGAATTCCAGTAAGCAAAGCGAAGAACGTGACCGGGTGAAGCACCAAGTCTCGATTGTTAAGGACGCCCAAAAAGAATGAGAGTTTTAAATATCCTTCAGGATTCCATTGTTGATGGGAAGGGGTTAAGAACGGTTATCTTTTTTGCAGGATGTCCACACCATTGTCCGGGCTGTCATAATCCACAATCATGGGATTATAAGGGTGGAACGGAATGGACTGAATTAGAAATTTTTCAAGAAGTGATGAAGAATGAATTAGCAAATGTAACTTTCAGCGGCGGAGAACCTTTTCTTCAGTCACAAGAAATTGCTCCTCTGGCCCAAAGATTGAAACAAGCAGGAAAGAATTTATGGTGTTATACGGGCTATCGATATGAGGAATTAATTCAAGATCCACTTCATTTTTCCTTACTTAAACAAATTGATATATTGGTAGATGGAAGATTTGACATGAAGAGTCGGGACTTATCCTTAACTTTTAAAGGGAGTTCCAATCAGCGGATCATTAATGTAGCCAAAAGTCTTGAGAGTGGAGTGACTATAGAAGAGTCAATCTAAAGGGAACACTTTCCGTTTTTTCAATAGCTAAATTTAAGGTATTAATAAAAATGGCTGGAAATCAATATTGATTTCCAGTCATTTTTTTACTTTGGTCTATTTTTATTATGACAGATGATTTAATAAGCGAACCTTAGGATCTGACATGCATAGTATTGTGCAACCGTTTGTCCGAAAACATACTTTTAATAGTAATTATGTTTTTTATTTTGTAATTGCTATTAGAATTGAAGATTGGATAATTCTTAACTTTATAAGGTTATTTTAGGATATTTTAAGATTTTCCCTCTTGTTTATTATCTTGGTTTGACAAATGCAACCGTTTGCCCTACTATTTCCTTAGGATGAATAC
>CAYNUT010000063.1:0-8331 GCA_964400595.1 uncultured Neobacillus sp.
CTAATATAAGAGATAAAATGACAAATGAGAAAACAAAAAGCCATTTCTTATTTTTGTTATAAAAATTTAAATAAATTACTGATAAACATGATGGAATAATACCGAATAACAAAATCTCAGGCAACCCCTCCTTTTGAGGGTCTCCTATATCAAAAATGTCAAATGGAACTGCCATGATCATATCAATCATCCATACAATATAACCAATAAAGGGAAATATGAAATAAATTTCTTTCCAGCTTAACCTTTTCTTAGGCATACAAAAAACAAATAACAGCAGAATTGAACTAAGAATTGCTGGATACCACCATCCACTGGATAATTCGAAATCTGGTTGTTTCATAAATTTTCCCCTTCCACTTTTTATTGTTATTTTTCCGACATAAATTTTATTTTATACATATTTAAAGGAATTATTAAAAAAATGGATTCTTTTAGTTCAAAAGTTATAAGACAAAATAAGCTTTGAATATATTCATTGTAGGTAAGCGGAATTATGGATTGATAAAGAAGACAATAGAAGGTGAGAAGGATAGTTGTCCAATCTGTTAAATCCAATTATGGAAAGTGGTAGGCACTTTTTTAAAGGAGAAGAGAAATTATGGCAGACAACCGTTTTTTCGTTCATGAGTCCGCATTTGTGGACGCTGGGGCCATGATTGGGGACAAAACAAAAATCTGGCATTTCAGTCATATTATGAGCGGGGCACAAATTGGGGAGAGCTGTTCACTAGGACAGAATGTTTTTGTAGCAAACGGTGTTAAAATGGGTAATAATGTAAAAATCCAAAATAATGTATCTATATACGATGGGGTAGTCTTAGATGATTATGTTTTCTGTGGACCGAGCATGGTCTTTACGAATGTGCGTACTCCCCGGTCTGGATTTCCAAGAAATACGAGTGCAGAATATGGTATTACTCATGTAAAGCACGGGGCATCAATCGGCGCGAACGCTACCATTGTATGCGGAGTAACAATTTACGAATGGGCTTTTGTTGCTGCGGGCGCAGTCGTGACAAAAGATGTACCTTCTTACGCGGTTGTAGCTGGAGTGCCAGCCCGAATTATCGGATGGGCGTGTGAGTGCGGAGAGATGCTTACATTCACAAACCTAAAAGCATGCTGTGCGGCATGCGGGCGAAAATATGAACGACAAGAACAGAAAGTTGCCCGTGAACCATTCTAAAAGATGACCAGACCACAAAACATTGTGAAGGAGAATAACCGGTTGTTAAGCACTTTAAAATAATATAAAAAAATACAGGGAGGGGGGCTGACGTGCGTAAAATACCCATATTAGACCTTGTGCCTGAAATTGAGATACTTCGGGAAGAACTGATCCAAGCCATTTCTGGAATACTAGACTCAGGAAAATTTATTATGGGATCAAATGTTAAAACATTTGAAGCTGAAACGGCCCGTTATCTGGGGGTAAAGCACGCCATTAGTGTTAACTCCGGCACGGATGCTCTTATTATTGGTCTTCGAGCAGCAGGCATCGGCAGGGGAGATGAAGTCATCACAACCACATTCACTTTTTTTGCTACCGCGGAAGCAATAGAACATGTCGGAGCAACACCTATTTTCGTAGATATTGATCCGATTAGCTATAATCTCGATGCAAAAAAAATTGAGGCAGCCATCACTCCGCAAACAAAAGCCATTTTACCTGTTCATTTGTATGGCCAGGCAGCGGAGATGGATGAAATATTAAGGATCGCTAAGCGATTTCGTTTGAAAGTAATAGAAGATGTAGCACAGGCATTCGGCGGAGAATACAGAGGACAAAAGCTTGGTACGTTTGGGGAAGTAGGATGTTATTCATTTTTTCCATCGAAAAATTTGGGGGCGTATGGTGACGGCGGTTTGCTCGTAACAAATGACGATACAATAGCACAAGAGGCTTCTAAACTTCGTGTACATGGTGCAAAGAAAAAATACTTTAATGAACAAATCGGCTATAATTCAAGACTTGACGAAATACAGGCAGCGATTTTACGAGTAAAGCTGACGAGAATAGAGGATTGGAATGAAGGACGGAGGAGTGCAGCGTGTAATTATCATGAAATGCTGCGTAATGTTAAGGGTGTTGTGACACCAGTCGAACTCTCTGATACTAAACATGTTTATCATCAGTACACAATAAGGATAAAGAATGGAAAGCGAGAGAAACTCCAACAGGCACTTGCTGAGAAAGGAATAGATTCATTTGTTTACTATCCTGTTCCGGTTCATCGGCTTCCAATATATAAAAAAATGAAATGTAATCTTCCCGTTGCTGAAGAGGCTTCGGATGAAGTTCTGTCCCTTCCGATATGGCCGCAAATAAAGCGGCAAGATCAGGAGCATGTGGTTTTTTCACTTAAGGAAATTATGGGATAGGTATACTAAACTTACGAGATATCCCCAATAGTAAATGAGATGTAATGCTATAAAGTCATGAGGCTGGGTTTCAGTTCCAGCCTTTTTTTTATGTCTTTTTACGGTGACTTTGCAATTCTGAAAGATGTTTGAACATTAGCCTAAGCAGATTACTTTTTATCATCATATATTAATTGGGGATATGGATAGCCACAAAAAACTTGAAGTTTTATCATCATTCATAAGGAGTGTAGCATTTGAATCGAATTTTAATATTGGCACCACATACCGATGATGGGGAACTTGGATGTGGTGGAACAATTGCACGCTACATCAATGAGGGAAAACAGGTATTCTACGTCGCCTTTTCTATATGCGAAGAATCTGTTCCAAAAGGATACCCTAAAGATATACTCAAAACAGAATTATATCGAGCTGCAAGAACATTAGGGCTCGAGGAAAAAAATGTTTTTACTCTTAGTTACAAAGTGCGGAAATTTCCAGAAACTAGACAACATATTTTAGATGATATGATCCGTCTGAGAAACGAATTGAATGTTGATTCAGTTTACCTGCCTTCTACACATGACGTCCATCAAGATCACCAAGTTATCAATGCCGAAGGGATTAGGGCATTTAAAAACTGTAACATATTTGGTTATGAGCTGCCATGGAACCTAACCCAGTTCTCCGCACAAGCTTATGTCAAATTAGAAGAGTATCATCTAAAGAAGAAATGGGAAGCTCTACAGTGCTATCAAACGCAATTACAATTAAAACGGCCTTATTTCACTGAAAACTTCATTCGGGGATTAGCATCTGTAAGAGGAACTCAAATTGGAAGTGATTTTGCCGAAGCATTTGAAATGATTAAAATTACTTTTTAGAAAGAGGAATGTATCGTGCGCATTTCAATCCAACAGCCAAATTATATTCCATGGATTGGATTCTTTGAAAAAATGGCAAGATCTGACCGGTTTGTGCTCCTTGATAACGTTCAATACCCTAAAGGATCGGTTGTAAATCGGAATAAAATCAAAGTTTCAAATGGTGTCATCCTTCTTACGGTTCCTGTTGAAGGTAAAGGATTGCAGGAAATTAAGGATATAAAAATATCCGGGAATAAATGGAAGAAGAGTCATTTAACGTCACTTATGCATGCATTTAGCCGGAGCCGATACTATGATGAATACATTTCCAGTTTTAAGACTTTATACGAACAAGACATTGATAATTTATCTGAATGGAATATTCGAATAATCATGCTTATGAAGGATTTATTCGGAATAAAAACAGAGCTTATTAGAGCATCAGAATTAGACGGAATTTCACATGCATCAAAAAACGAAAGAAATCTTTCCATTTGTCAGCGGCTCGATGCAACCTCCTTTATTTTAGGTGAAGGTTCTAGTCGATATATCGACAGGGAGTTGTTTATAAAAAATCAAATCTTAATTGAAGATAAACCATTCATCCATCCAGTTTATCCGCAATGCTGGGGAGACTTTATTTCTCATTTATCGGCATTAGATTTACTTTTCAATTGTGGAGAAAAATCTCTAGAGGTCATTTTGTCTGCTAATCAATAAAAATACTAATTGTAATGGGAGTCTGAGGAAGAATGAAAGTACTTCATATACCATATGGCGGCCAAATGGTAGAGATGTGCACAGCCCTTAGGAAACTAGGAGTTGAAGCTACATCCTGCCATTTTCGACAATCCGCTCTTCAATTTAAACCAGATATTTGTCTTCATCAGGAACAAATGTCTGATTCTGAGTGGGAACAGTCGTTAAAACAGTTCTTTGAACAAGCGGCTAAAGACTTTGATGTTTTTCATTTTCACTTCGGTGAAACCTTTTATCCAGACCGTAGTGACCTGGATTATTTAAAGAAACTTGGAAAAAAGTTAGTTGTACAACATCGCGGCTCAGATGTCCGAACTCTTGAAAAAGCTAGAAGCTTTGGAAATCCATACGTACTTGTCAAAGGGGGAAGAGATCGAAAACCATGGGCGATTGATGCAAATTTGAAAAAGCTTGCCGCGTATATAGATCATGCCATTGTAGCAGATAAGGAACTGCTGCCATATGTTGAAGACTATTATAAACATACCCACATTATTCCCCAACTTATAGATATCGACAATTTTCTTCCAGTTTTCCCAGCTCCGACTGAAACAGTACCACTAATCGTCCATGCTCCATCTAGTGCACCTTATAAAGGGACGCAATATGTCCTGGAAGCCGTTGAACGTTTAAAAAGTGAGAAAATCCCATTTAGATTCGAATTAATTCAGAATATGCCGCATGAACAAGCACTAGCCATCTATCAAGAAGCGGATATCATTGTCGATCAACTAAATGTGGGATCTTTCGGCATCTTTAGTCTGGAATCGCTTGCCTTAGGCAAAATGGTTATTTGTTATATAAGAGAAGATCTTTATGACAAGTACCCTCCAAAACTGCCAATTATCAGTGCTAATCCGGATAATATTTATGACGTTTTAAAAGATATGATCAATAAACCTGATCTTCGTCATCAAGTTGGTCAGGATAGCAGGAGATATGTAGAGAAATATCATGATTCCAAAATTGTTGCAAAGCAATTGCTAAATCTATACGAATCAATATAATGCGCTATGGTAAGGAGGAATCTTCTTGAGGGTGGGAGTAATAGGTACTGGAATAATGGGTAAGCACCATGTTCATGCATACTCTTCTCTTTCTCCAAGATGTCAATTAATCGGCATTTATGATGTTAATCAGGAGCAAGCAAATAACCTTGCAAATCAGTATGGAATAGTGGCATATCCAAATCTTACGGATTTATTAGACCAAGTTGAGGTTGTTTCAGTCGCAGTTCCGACAAAGTACCATTTTCAAGTGGGAAAGGAGTGTATTGAACGAGGGAAACATGTCCTGATGGAGAAACCGATGGCTGAGACAACAAATCAAGCGAAGTTACTTATAGAACTAGCTAATATAAAGGGAGTTAAGCTGCACGTCGGTCACATTGAATTATTTAATCCGGTAGTTTGCATGCTTAAAGATATTTTAAATCATGAAGAAGTCATCGCAATTGAAATGCATAGGTTCTCCCCATATCAATCCCGTCATGTCCATTCGGATGTAGTAAAAAATTTAATGATTCATGACATCTATTTGCTTGAACATTTGATCAATAAGGACATCACATCCGTCCAGGTGCTTGGATGTTTAGATGGGCTTCAAAATCCAAATCATGTGGCGGCCTTAATCCAGTTAGAGGGAAATATTGTTGCCCAACTAACGGCCAGCTATTATTCAATGCAAAAAGTACGAACGATTCGCATAATGACTAAACAGGCAACTATCCATGCAAATTTAATTCAAAAATCGATTGAGATAACTCGGAAAACTTCTCACAATAATCACAACACGAACCCTGCTCAATCTTTACAGGAAATGATTGAGGTGCCTGAAGCAGATTCTTTACAAAGTGAAATCATCGATTTTCTTGAGGCAGTCAAGAAAGATACTCCCTCAGGGAACACAGGTCAAAAAGGGTTAAGTGCCCTAGCACTGTCAGAGCGTGTAATACGACTGATACCAAAAATGATTTAACAAAAAAACAATAGTAAAAATGGAGGAGAAGGCAGTGCTGCCACATAATAAGTTTTCGAAAATAGGTATCATTGGATTAGGGTTTGTTGGGCTTACTTTATCTATGTTATTGATTGAGAAAGGGTATGTTGTTATTGGGATTGATGTTAATCCCGACAAAATCGATTCCATTAAGAAAAAGAAAAGTTATATTTCGGATGTCTCAGATGAAAGTATAAGAAAGGTTTTGGATCAAGGAAAGTTTCAACCTACCATGGATTATACTTCATTAAGTAATGTAGATACTATCATCATTTGTGTTCCTACTCCTCTTAATGAGTATGGTTCGCCAGATTTAAGCTATGTCATTAGTTCTGCGGAGAAAATAAGCCAGCAGTCAATAAAGGACAAACTTATCATATTGGAAAGTTCTACTTATCCAGGTACTACTGAGGAAGTTGTATTACCGATTCTCGAAAGCGGCAGCAAAAAGGCAGGGCGAGATTTTTTTCTCGCGTATTCCCCTGAAAGAATTAATCCAGGTGTCAATCACACTACTCTCAACAAAGTACCAAAAGTTATAAGTGGAAAAACAGAGCTGTGTTTGCAAAAAATTTCAGAGCTCTATTCATCAATTTTTGATAAGGTTGTATCGGTTTCGTCTTTGCGTACAGCTGAAATGGTTAAGGTGATGGAAAACAGCCAACGTTTCCTGAACATCTCATTTGTTAATGAAATGGCAGTTTTCTGCGAAAGGCTGAAAATAGATATATGGGAAGTTATTCAGGCCATTGCCACGAAGCCTTCCGACGATCCTCTATTTTACCCGGGACCTGGAGTAGGGGGACACTGTATACCAGTAGATCCTATTTATCTTCAATGGAAAGGGAAACAACTGGGATTACCATCAGGGTTTATTGACCACTCCATCAATGTAAACAACAACATGCCAACGTACATTGTAAAACGAATTAAGACTATGTTAGATAATATGGATAAATCATTTACACCAACCATTCTTTTGCTAGGTGTCACATATAAAAAAGATGTAAACGACATTCGTGAGTCAAAAGCGTTAGAAGTTATGTCTATTCTTTTTAAGGAAGGGTTTAACGTGCTTTATCATGATCCTTTTGTGCCGTCTGTTAAAATAGCCGGAACAAACTTTGATAGTATGCCATTAACAGAAGATTTGTTAAAGAGTGTGGATTGCACGGTAGTCCTTACGGATCATACTTCAATACCATGGGATCAGATTATTGCTAAATCTCCTCTCATTTTTGATACAAGAAATGTAACAGAAAATATTAACTCTTCTAGTATTGAGAAGTTATAACCGATATAAAATATTATGCCAAGTACTTTGCAGCACAGCCCATCATATTTTTCTAACAAGATTGTTAATGGCGTAAGCTTTTTCAAAAATATAAACTTTATACCGGGTCTAATCATTGTCAGCACTTTTGCTGTTCCAATCACGACGTTGATATTCTTTTGGGAAATGAATGCTCCTCAGAATATTGCTATTTATAAAATCATTTATGTGGTATTTATTGGCGGGATGTCCGCGTTTTGATGCAAGCTTTATGGGACACCCCTTTATCAGGTATTTTTCAGGTAGGTCAAATCATGCTGATGCTCTTTTCATGTATTTTAGTTTTTTGGGTGATACGCAGCGGCTTAAAGGAAATAGCCAATAAGAAGTGGAGGTTAAACAAGTATCCATTTGAGCCTACATTATAGTTAAAACATAAAATATATAGATATATACTATATTATTTAGCTTCATTATAATTGGACTGTTTCGGCAGTCCTTTTTCATTTTCGTTATTTTACTTAAGAACTGGTAAATTAAACAAACTTTCTGAACAATAATTTATAATAAAAATAAAAAATGAAAGTTTTTGAATTAACTTTTGAAAAGGGGAAATTTAAATGATTTTGGAAGCTGTTATGCTACAAGTTAAGGAAGGTATGGAAAAGGAATATGAAGAAGCATTTCGTGGGGCATCAGAAATTATTTCTTCAATGAAAGGGTACATATCTCACGAATTACAGCGTTGTATAGAAGTAAAGGGGAAATATTTACTGATGGTTCAATGGGAAACACTAGAAGATCATACTGTAGGTTTTAGACAATCCAATGAGTATCAAGAATGGAAAAAGAAATTACATCATTTTTATGACCCATTTCCTACAGTTGAACATTTTCTGAGCGTTAAATCTTAGTAGGTGCTCTTGAACCAATGGATGGGCTCTAGTTCATCGACCTTCCTCTCCCAGCCGTAGAATCAGTATTGACGGTTTGGAGCCATTTTCATTCTATGCGCTGCAGCGACGATTTTTCCGCTGCACGGATGGCTAATGGGTGACTATAAGGAGT
>CAYNUT010000063.1:8431-10636 GCA_964400595.1 uncultured Neobacillus sp.
TAATGGGTGACTATAAGGAGTCAAGTCACCCGATAAGAGGAAAAAAGAGAGCTAATGGGTGACTATAAGGAGTTTAGTCACCCGATAAGAGGAAAAAAGAGAGCTAACGGGCGACTATAAGGAGTCTAGTCACCCGATAAGAGGAAAAAAGCGAGTTAATGGGTAACAATAATGAGTCTAGTCACCCGTTAAGGGGAAAAAGTGAACTACCATGAAAATAAGTTTCTTTTAAACATGAAAATAGCAATACTTAAGAAGCCCCTGCTCAATCGACAGTTCTTAACCATTTTCCTTCTTTGTGGTGCAGCTCTGCTGCATGGGTGGCTAACATATGCAATTCTTCAAAAAATGAGGATCGTATTTTCCTTATTCAAGTAACAGTGCAGTGAAGTTTAATAAGGCAACCTTTATCGTTCAAAAAATCTTGCACATGGAGAGTGTAATAAAGTGGAAAAATTTGAACATATTTATGTGCGGTCAAATCGACTGATTTTAAGACAATTTTCACAACAAGATGTTGATGCCTTTTATTTGTATCGTTCGAGTCCTGAAGTGGCTAAATTCCAGTCTTGGGAGAATTATCAATATCACGATGCGGAATTTTTTGTTAATAAGCAATCGAAGTCTGTGCCAAATCTGCCTGGCACTTGGTTTCAGTTTGCGATTGCCTTAGTTGAGACTAATCAATTAATTGGAGATTGTGCTCTTCACACACTCTTGGATGAGCCTCGAATTGTCGAAATTGGCTTCACCCTCGCCGAAGAGCACCAGAGAAATGGCTACGCCAGTGAAGCGGTGAGAGCGTTATTGAGTTATATATTTAATGACCTTAGAAAACACAAGGCGATAGCTTTTACGGATGTTAGAAACGAAAAGTCCATCCGGCTGCTTGAACTTGTAGGCATGAGAAAAGAAGGACATTTGTTGGAAAACTACATGTCAAAAGGACACTGGGTTGACGAATACCAATATTCATTATTGCAGTCGGAATGGGTGAACAGTTTAAAGGCTAGTACAAGGATATAAAAAAAAGAAAGATGAAAATCTATTTCTATTTTATATGCTATTGAAGAATAGTAGGATAACAAAAAAACATTGACTTGCCATGAAGATCGTCAATTGCATTCTACTAAATCCAATATTGCAGATACTGGGAATTATATGGGGTTTGATGGTTATATGGCAAGTGTTGGTCGAAATACTGATGGGACATACTTTCTGGTCCTCAATTGCAATCCTGGTAAGGTCCTATATAGGTATTCGGATTAACTAATGAAGTTATATGTTTCCACTGATTTTCATTCATACAATAGGTATATGACATGATATTTGAAGGCGTGAATTTCAAGAGGTTAGAACCTAAAATAACTTGTGGAGTTGGTGCATTAAAAATCGCCAAAAGATGAGTGTTATCAACAGCAGCTACTTCATAATGCCACCAACCTTGTGGAACGTTTGCCACTTGTCCCGGTGTAATATGGAAATTGAGAATTTGATTTGTAAATGGGTTAAAAATTGATACAGTCGCAGCACCAGAAATACAATAGACTAGCTGTGCTGCATTCTGGTGGTAGTGAGGTTCTACAACATTATTAGTACTAAGGAATATATCTAACAGAGATACATTTTCAAGTGTATTCAGCTGATTTATTCCTAATAAGTTAATATAGTTTTTGTTATCTTTAATAAACAGGGGACTTTTATTTACGTCAAAGCTGTATTGAATTGATGGAGATGTATAATCCATATATTGAACCATAAATTATCTTCACCTCTTTTATTCATAAAAAACGAACCATATAGGTATTTTATGACCTTTCAATTAGTTTGATGATTAGATTTGTTATGAATGTCGCTATACGACAATTATGTGCAAATGGAGAGAGATTCGGGATGAAGTTACTTGATGAAATACAAAAAAAGAACAATTATTAACTTATGATGTGAATAAAAGAGGTTTTTCTAAGAAGAGATAAAAAAGAAACGATTATTTAGGTTTTTGCTGAATTTTAAGTATGGGGTTGTAGCGGCCATCTAATAAACAGATTTTCGGATTTAAGCGAAAAATAGTCCAATAGCGCCATTCTAATAGACAGCTTTTTGGATTCTAGAGGAAAATAGTCCAATAGAGGCCATCTAATAGACAGCTTTTCGGATTCTAGCGAAAAATAGTCCAATAGAGGCCATCTAATAGACAGCTTTTCG